>CAZBIG010000081.1:0-10079 GCA_964491865.1 uncultured Neomegalonema sp.
CGCGCCGCCGAAGAGGGGTTGCCCGTCAAAACCATCACCCGCGATGCGATCGATCTGCTCAAAGAGCAACGTTGGCCCGGCAATGTGCGCGAGCTCGAGAACCTGATGCGGCGCCTGGCGGCTTTGTCGCCCGACGAGACGATTGATCGCCAGACCGTCGGACAAGAGCTGATCGCGCCGCCGCTGGACGCGCCGATCCCAGCCCCGGGCGAGGAGGGGGACACGCTGTCGTCGGCGGTCGAGCGCCATCTGGCCAAACTCTTTCGCAGACACGAACCCGACGCGCCGCCGCCGGGCCTGTACGATCGCGTCTTGCGCGAGTTGGAGCTGCCTCTCATCACGCTCACCCTGAGCGCCGCGCAAGGAAATCAGGTTCGGGCGGCCGAGATCCTCGGGATCAACCGGAACACCCTTCGGAAGAAAATCAGAGAGCTTGACATTCCAGTCACACGCAGCAAGAAAATGATGTAGCACGGCAACAGGGTCTGGGGGCGAGCCGGCGCGCGAAGGGCGCTTGAGCGTCGTGATCGGCGTTATCGCGCGGCTTCCGCGGTGTGACGCGAACAGCTGGAGCCCGCGCGTCCATGAGCGGCCCGGCGACGACCGAGGGTGCGTTTTGATGGCGGACGAACACGCCCAGATCGGCGCGCCGCGACGGCGCGCGCGGGAGCGCGGAAGCGCGTACGCCAGACGCGCGTTTGTCGCGACGCCGCCGCGCAGCCGGTCGCATGGGGACAGCCGGTCGCATGGGGAAAGGGGCGCGCGATGACCGGTTCTTCCGGCGAAGCGGCGGCCGAGCGCGCGGCCGAAAACGCCGAGAGCGGACGTGCGCCGCTGTTTCAGCGGGGCCGTGTGACGCCCGCGGACCCGCCGGCGCCGCAAGCGGCGGGGGAGCGCGCGCAGACCGACTTCGCCCCGGCCCGGGCTGAAGAGGCCGCGGGGCATCCGCGCGCCGACACGGCGGCCGCGATCGGCGACAACGGCGCCGAAGACACGTTGTGGCGGTTGTTTTCAGGGCGGCGGATCCGCAGCGCGACCGTCGCGATCGGGCTCGCCGTCGCGGGCCCGATACTGGCGTTTTTGACCTTCGCGACCCTGTCCTCGGCGGACGCGGACACGCTGGGCTCGGCCTGGTTTCGGCTGCTGATCCTGACCGACATTTGTTATCTACTCGCGCTGACGGCGTTGATCGGGATGCAGATCGCCCGACTGGTCGTCGCGCGGCGCTCGCGATCCGCCGGATCGCGCCTGCATCTGCGCATGGTCGGATTTTTCGCCGGCGTCGCGGCCGCCCCAGCGATCCTGGTGGCGGTTTTCTTTTTTCTGGTGATCCAGCTCGGCTTTGAAGCGTGGTTTTCGCAGCAGGTGCGCTCGATCGTGGCGAACTCGCGCGAGGTCGCCGGGGCGTACGCCCGCGAGCATCGCGAGACCATTCGGGGCGAGGCGGCGGCTTTAGCGAGCGAATTGAACCGGCTCGGCCAGGCGATCGCCAGCGCCGCCGACCCGCGGTTCCAGACGGCGCTTGACCGGGCGATCCGAAGATCGCGCTTTCGCGACGTCTATATCCTCGACGAACGGGGCCTGTTGATCGCGCGCGGCTCGGATTCTTTCCTGTTCGCCTTCACCCCGCCGGAACCCGAGGCGCTGCTGCAGGCGCAGACCGCGGGCTTCGTCATCGTCGAGGATCAGGCGAACGACGAGATGCGGGCGCTGGTGCGGTTGGACGGGTTGGTGGAGCGGTTTCTCTACGCCAGTCGCGCGGTCGACGGCTCGGTGCTGGCGATGATGGAGCGCACCGATCAAGGCGTGTCGCTCTACAACCGTCTGGAGCGCAATCGCGGCGCGTGGATGGCGCAATTCGCGGCGCTGTATCTCGGCTTCGCCGTTCTGGTGTTGGCGGCGGCGATCTATCTCGGGCTGTGGTTCGCGGAGCGACTGGCCCGCCCGGTGGGGCGGCTCGCCGCGGCGGCGCAACGGGTGCGCGCCGGCGATCTGTTCGTGCGGGTGAAGGAAGAGCGCGGCGACGACGAAATCGCGCTGCTGAGCCGAACCTTCAACCGCATGACGGAAGAGGTGAAGCGCAAGCAAGACATGCTGACGAACGCCAAGGAGGAATCGGAGGCGCGGCGCCTGTTCACCGAGACGGTGTTGTCAGGCGTGTCGGCCGGGGTCATCGGCCTCGACGCCGATGCGCGGATCCGGCTGGTGAACCGCTCGGGCGCCCGGCTGCTGAGCCTCAGTCCGGACGCGGCGACCGGCCGCCCGTTGATCGAGGCCGCGCCGGAATTCGCCGAGATCGTGCGCCAGGCGGTCGACGATCCGAGCGCGGGGGTCGAGCGCTCGATTCGTTTGCTGCGGGACAATGAAGAACGCGAACTGCTGGCGCGGATCGCCGCGGAACGGCTGGACCCGGAAGAGGGCGGCACGGTCGTCGGCTATGTGATGACGCTCGACGACGTGACCGCGCTGGTGACGGCGCAGCGGATGGCCGCCTGGTGCGATGTGGCCTGCCGGATCGCGCATGAGATCAAGAACCCGCTCACCCCTATTCAGTTGGCCGCCGAACGCCTCAAACGCAAATACAGCGAGCGCTTGGGCGAGGATGCTGAACTTTTCGAGCGCTACACCGAGACCATTGTGCGCCAGACGGGCGATATCGGTCGGATGGTCGACGCGTTCGTGCGGTTCGCGAAAATGCCCTCGCCCAAAATGGCCGACGAGGATCTGGTCAAATTGCTGAACGAAGCGGTGCTGCTGCAGCGCGAGGCGCGCCCCCAGATCCGTTACACGATCGAGACGACCAACGGGGCCGTGCCGGTGCGGGCCGATCGCGGACAGCTGATGCAGGCCTTTACGAACGTGCTGCAGAACGCCGCCGATTCCCTCGGCGCGCGGGTGGCGCGAGACGCGGAGGCGGGGCTCGACGGTCCTGAAGCGGAGATCCGGGTGAAGCTGTGGCGGCGGGCCGACGGGAAGGCGATTGTCGACGTGTCGGATAACGGCGTCGGCTTCCCGAAGACCAAGCGGCTCGAGATCCTCGAACCTTATGTCACGACACGCGAAAAAGGCGCGGGTTTGGGCCTCGCGATCGTGCTCAAGATCATCGAAGAGCATGCCGGCGAATTGGCGCTGCTGGACGCGGAGCCGTTCAGCGAGGCGGCCGCGCCGGGCGCGTGCGTTCGCTTCGTGCTGCCGGCTGCGTCGTCGGGCTTGCCGGCGCCCGCGGCGGCGTCGGACCGCTCGGCGCGCGACGCCGCGCGCGCCGACCCCGAACCCGTTTCCTGAACCCGCCTCGAAAGACGCCCGCCCGGCCGCGTCGCCGGACACGCCGAGACAAGACCGAGAGGATCCGCCATGGCCGACGTTCTGATTGTCGACGACGAACCGGATATCCGGGCGCTGCTCGGGGACATACTGGCCGACGAAGGTCACGAAACCAGGATGGCCGACACCGCCGACGCGGCGCTGCGCGAGATCAACTTGCGCCGGCCGGATCTGATCGTGCTCGACATCTGGCTGCAGGGCAGCCGGATGGACGGCATCGAGGTGTTAAAAGCCGTCAAGCGCGACAATCCGGACGTGCCGGTGCTGATCATCTCGGGTCACGGCAACATCGAGGTGGCGGGCGCGGCCATTCGGCAGGGGGCCTACGACTTCATCGAAAAGCCGTTCAAGCTCGACCATCTGTTGGTGTCCGTGGGTCGAGCGCTCGAAGCGTCGCGGCTGCGGCGGGAGAACGCGTCGCTGAAAGCGCAGGAGCGCAGCAGCGCCGATCTGATCGGCCAGTCGCACGGCATGAACGCGTTGCGCCAAGCGCTGCGGCGCGTGGCCCCAACCGGAAGCCGGGTGATGCTGCTCGGACCGCCGGGCTCGGGCAAAGAGGTCGCCGCGCGCTGGCTGCATGCGCAATCGAAACGGGCCGACGGACCGTTCGTGGTCGTCAACTCCGCGTCGATCGAGCCGGGCAACATGGAGCGCGTGTTGTTCGGCGAAGAGCGCGACGGCGCGGCCACCCCGGGCCTGTTTGAAAAGGCGCATGGCGGCACGCTCTTCTTCGATGAAGTCGCCGACATGCCGTCGGGCACGCAATCGAAAATCCTGCGGGTGCTGGTCGATCAAAGCTTCACCCGAGAGGGCGGCGCGGCCACCGTGCGGGTCGACATTCGGATCGTGAGCGCCACCACGGTGGATTTGACGGCTGAGATCGCCGCCGGGCGGTTCCGCGAGGATCTCTATCACCGGCTGAACGTCGTGCCCGTCGAAGTGCCGGCGCTCGGGGATCGGCGCGACGACATTCCGGCGCTGGTGGCCTATTTCACCGAAAGGCTGAATTCGGAGCAGGGCCTGCCGATGCGGGGGTTTGCGCCGGACGCGATCGCGGCGCTTCAGGCCTATGACTGGCCGGGCAATGTGCGCCAATTGAAAAACACGGTCGAGCGCCTGATGATCTTGGGCGGCGAAGACGCCGGCCGCGGCGGCGGTCAGATCGCGTCGGACGATCTACCCGCGGAAATCGTGAGCGGCGCGATCGACGGGGCGCTGGCGGGGATCGACGCCAGCCTGGTCAGCATGCCCCTGCGCGAAGCGCGCGAAGCTTTCGAGCGAGAGTATCTGATCGCCCAGATCAATCGGTTCGGCGGCAACATCTCAAAAACCGCGGAGTTCGTCGGGATGGAGCGTTCGGCGCTGCATCGAAAACTGAAATCGCTCGGCGTCGTCACCAGCAGCCGCCGCGGGGCCCGGTTGGCGTTGCGCGCCGAGGAACTGGCGGAAGACGCCTGAGCGACGGCGCGGCCCGGGTCGCGCAGCGAAAGCCCGGCGCGACCGACGATCGCTGCGGAATTAGAGGACGAGTATGCGCGTCATCGTATGCGGAGCCGGGCAGGTGGGGTACCAAATCGCCCGCCACTTGGCTTCGGAAGGCAACGACGTCGTCGTGATCGATCGATCCGAGGAGCTGGTCGCGAAATTGTCCGACGCGCTCGACGTGCGCGGCGTGGCGGGTTTCGCGTCGCATCCCGACGTGCTGGAGCGCGCCGGGGCCCGGGACGCCGACATGCTGATCGCCGCCACCTATTCGGACGAAGTCAACATGGTCGCGTGCCAAGTTGCGCACACGCTGTTTGAAGTTCCCAAGAAAATCGCGCGAATCCGTAGTCAGGAGTATTTGAAGCCGCAGTGGAGCGACATGTTCCGCCGCGACCACATGCCGATCGACGTGGTGATCTCGCCGGAGATCGAGGTTGCGAGCGTCGTGGTGCGACGCCTGAACGCGCCGTCCGCATTCGACAGCGCGCCGTTTTTAGACGGCCGGGTTCGGGTCGTCGGCACGCGTCTGGCCGACGATTGTCCGATCGCAAACACGCAGTTGCGGCAATTGTCGGAGATTTTCCCGGATCTGAAAGCGATCATCGTCGCCTATGCGCGCGAAGGGCGGCTGCGCAGCGCAATGGGCGAGGACCAGCTGTTTCCTGGCGACGAGGTCTATTTCATCGCGGACGAGGCCCATGTCGAACGGACGTTGAAACTGTTCGGCAAAGACGCCGACGCCGCCGCGCGGGTCGTGCTGGTGGGCGGGGGCAACATCGGCGTGCAGGTGGCCAGCCGGCTCGAGCGCTCCGGCGTTCGCGCCAAGCTGATCGAGCGCGATCGCACCCGGGCCGAGCAGGCGGCCGAAGCGCTTGAGAGGACCATTGTCATCCATGGCGACGGGCTTGACGCGCAGATTTTGGCGGAGGCCAATGTCGAGGACGCGCACGCGATCGTCACCCTGACCGACGACGACAAGGTCAACGTGTTGACCTGCGCCTTGGCGAAAACGCTCGGCACGCCCAGAGCGCTGGCGTTGACCAACGATCCGAGTTTTTCGCCGCTCGCCACCGCGCTGAAGATCGACGCCTTCGTCAATCCGCGCGCGACCACGGTGTCGACGATCCTGCGTCATGTGCGGCGCGGTCGAATCCGGGCCCTGCACTCGTTGCGCGACGGCGAAGGCGAGGTGATCGAAGCGCAGGTGCTGCCGACGTCGCCGATGGCCGGCAAGCGCGTGCGCGAGCTCGAGCTGCCCGCGGGCTCGGTGATCGGGGCGGTGCTCTCGGACGGCGAACTGAAGATCCCGCGCGGCGATATGCTGATCGAAGCCGAGGACCTGGTGGTGATGTTCGCGCTTCGACAAGATTTAAAGCAGCTTGAGCAGCTGTTCCGGGTCAGCTTAGAGTTTTTTTGAACCCTGGCGGCGGCGATTGAAATCGCTGTGTCGCGCGGCGCAGCGCGTGTTAGACGTGATTGAGGCGGGCGCGACGTGCGCCGGTGCGCACAAAACAAGAAAAGACAGGTCCTATGTCTTCGGAACGGCAAAACTTACAGGACACGTTCCTGAACCATATTCGCAAAAACAAAGTCCCCGTGACTGTTTTTCTGATGAACGGGGTCAAACTGCAAGGCGTGCTGACCTGGTTCGACAATTTCACGATTTTGTTGCGCCGAGACGGTCAATCTCAGCTGGTGTTCAAACATGCGATTTCGACGATTATGCCGATGCAGAACATCAGCCTATATGAGCCGGATGAGCAGGCTGCAGATCGATAAGGGTCAGGGTTAGGCGTGGGCGGCGTCTATGTCCTGCATCCGGCGCTGAGGGGCGCGCCCGCCGAACGGCGAACGCCGGAAGCGAAACTGAGCGAAGCCTTGGGTCTCGCGGAAGCCTTGGGCGAACCGGTTCTGGGCGGCAGCGTCGAACCGGTTCCGACGGCGCGCGCGGCCACCCTGTTCGGCGACGGCAAGGTCGCCGAGATCGGCGAGCGGCTGAAAGAGCGCAACGCCGAAGTCGCCGTCGTGAACGCGAGCGTGACGCCGATCCAGCAGCGCAATCTCGAGCGCGCCTGGAAGGTTAAAGTGCTCGATCGAACCGGTCTGATCCTGGAGATTTTCGGGGATCGCGCCCGGACCAAGGAAGGGGTGCTTCAGGTCGATCTGGCCCATCTCGAATATCAAAAGGGCAGGCTGGTCCGCAGCTGGACCCACCTGGAGCGTCAGCGCGGCGGCGTCGGCTTCATGGGCGGCCCCGGCGAGACTCAGATCGAGAGCGACCGCCGGCAGATCGACGAAAAGATCCTGGTTCTGAAGCGCAAACTCGAGAAAGTGACCCGGACCCGCACGCTGCACCGGTCGGCGCGCGAGCGCGCGCCGTATCCGGTCGTGGCGTTGGTCGGCTACACCAACGCGGGCAAGTCGACGCTGTTCAACAAGCTGACCGAAGCGCAGGTGCTGGCGAAAGACATGCTGTTCGCCACGCTCGACCCGACGATGCGCGCGCTGCGTCTGCCCGGCGGCCGCACCGCGATCTTGTCCGACACGGTGGGGTTCATTTCCGATCTGCCGACTCAGCTGGTGGCGGCGTTCCGGGCGACGCTGGAGGAGGTGCTGGCGGCGGACGTGGTGGTGCATGTGCGCGACATCGCCGACCCGGAAACCGAAGCGCAGAACGACGACGTGCGGAAGGTGCTGAGCGAGCTGGGGTTCGACGAGCCCGCGCTCGATCGGATGATCGAGGCGCGCAACAAGATCGACCTGTTAGACGACGCCGAGCGGGTGGGCGCGTTGAACGCCGCGGCGCGCGAAGAAGGCGCGATCTGTTGTTCCGCGGCGACGGGCGACGGGCTGACGGCGCTGCTGCGCGCGGTCGAAGACCGCCTGACCGAAGGCGCCGACACGGTCGAACTGGCGTTGCCGCCCGACGCCGGAGAAGCGCTGTCTTGGCTGCACGCCCAGGGGTGCGTGGTGGAGCGCGCGGATCTGGTGGACGGGGTTCGCGTGACCGCCCGGCTGACGCCGATCGAGCGTGGTCGGTTCGAGAAACGCTTCGGCGCGATCGCGGCGGCGAACCGGCTGACCACCATGCCGAAAGCCGCGGAATAAGCGGGTTAACAAGAGTTTAACGCGGCCATTTCACATAATCTCGATTATCGAACTGGGACGCGGGGCGAGGGGGCGGCGATGACGGACCAGGATCGGCGGACGCGCGCGCATGAGCGGTCGGCGAGCGACCGGCTGGTCGAGGACGGCGCGGCCGGCGTCGAGCGGCTCGTCGAGATCATGCGGCGGCTTCGCGATCCCGAAGACGGCTGCCCTTGGGACGTGAAGCAGCGCTACGACACCATCGCGCCCTATACGATCGAAGAAGCGTACGAAGTGGCCGACGCGATCGAGCGCGGCGACCGCGACGATCTGTGCGAAGAGCTGGGGGATCTGCTTCTTCAGGTGGTCTACCACGCTCAGATCGCGACCGAAGAAGGCGCCTTCGATTTTCAGGATGTGGTCCGCGGCGTCTCGGACAAGATGGTCGGACGCCATCCGCACGTGTTCGGAGACGCCGACGCGGCCGATTGGGAAGCGATCAAAGCTGCGGAAAAAGCCGCAAAGGGAAAGGCCCCAACCGGCGCGCTCGACGACGTGCCGCGCGCCCTGCCCGCTTTGACCCGGGCGGAAAAGCTGCAAAAGCGCGCCGCGCGGGTTGGCTTCGACTGGCCCGATCTTGCGCCGGTGGTCGAGAAAATCGCCGAGGAGACGCGCGAGCTGGCCGACGCGGCGGCGTTGGCGGATCCGGACGCGATCGAGGACGAACTGGGAGACGTGTTGTTCGGGGTCGTGAACCTCGCCCGCCGACTGAAAGCCGATCCCGAAAAGGCTCTGCGCCGCACGAACGCGAAGTTTGAACGGCGCTTCGCGGCGATCGAGCGCGGGCTCGCGGCGGAAGGACGCCGGCCCGAGGACGCCAGCCTCGACGAAATGGAAGCGCTTTGGGTCGCCGCAAAACACGCCGAGCGAAAGGGCGCGACCGGCGGCGAGAGCGCCTGAGACGCGGCGCCGGACAAGAGCGTTTGCCGACGCGCGGCCCGCGCCGTAAAGCTCGGGCCGCGGCGGATTTCAGAACGGAGCGGCGAGCCCAATGAGCGCGATTATCGACATCACGGCGCGGCAGATTCTCGATAGCCGGGGCAACCCGACGATCGAGGTCGACGTGCTGCTTGAAGACGACAGTTTCGGCCGCGCCGCTGTGCCGTCCGGCGCCTCCACCGGCGCGCATGAGGCGGTCGAGCTGCGCGACGGCGAAGCGGCGTATGGCGGCAAGGGGGTGCTGCGCGCGGTCGACGCGGTGAACGGCGAGATCGCCGAAGCGCTCATGGGCCTCGACGCGGTGGATCAGACGTTCATCGACGCGACGATGAAAGCGATCGACGGCACGCCGAACAAGGGACGCTTGGGCGCGAACGCGTTGCTCGGCGTGTCGCTGGCGACGGCGAAGGCCGCGGCGGACAGCGTCGGCCTGCCGCTCTACCGCTATGTCGGCGGGGTCTACGCCCGCACCATGCCTGTGCCGATGATGAACATCCTGAACGGCGGCGCCCACGCCGACAATCCGATCGACATCCAGGAATTCATGATCATGCCCCTCGGGGCGCCGACCTTCGCGGAGGCCCTGCGCTGGGGGGCGGAAGTCTTCCACGCCCTGAAGAAAGGCCTCAAGGACGCGGGCCACAACACCAATGTCGGCGACGAGGGCGGCTTCGCGCCGAACCTTCAATCGACCACGGCGGCCCTCGACTTTATTATGCGCGCAATCGAGGCGACCGGCGCGAAGCCGGGCGACGACGTCTATATCGCCCTCGATGCGGCCTCGACGGAATTTCACCGCGACGGAAAATACGTCCTCGAAGGCGAGGGCAAGACCCTCGACGCCGGCGGCATGGCCGAATACTACGCCGATCTCGTCGCGCGTTATCCGATCATCTCGATCGAGGACGGCCTCGCCGAGGACGACTGGGAAGGGTGGCGCGCCCTGACGGAGGCGATCGGCGACACGTGCCAGCTCGTCGGCGACGATCTGTTCGTGACGAACGAAAAACGGCTCATGCGCGGGATTGAGGAGAAATGCGCCAATTCTATCCTCGTCAAGGTTAACCAGATCGGGACGCTGACGGAGACCCTCGCGGCGGTCGAGACCGCGCACCGCGCCGGCTACACCGCCGTCATGTCCCACCGTTCCGGCGAGACCGAGGATGCGACCATCGCCGATCTCG
>CAZBIG010000082.1:0-10031 GCA_964491865.1 uncultured Neomegalonema sp.
TGGCGGCTCATCCAGCCGAGGCCCTGTTCGGCGAGGCTCGCGCCCTCCGGCTCGGGACCGATCAGCGCCGCGTCGCCGGCGCCGTGGCATTTGCCGAAGGTGTGCCCGCCGGCGGTCAGCGCGACGGTCTCTTCGTCGTTCATCGCCATCCGCGCAAAGGTCTCGCGGATGTCGTGGGCCGAGGCCAGCGGATCGGGGTTGCCGTCAGGGCCTTCGGGATTCACGTAAATCAGGCCCATCTGCACGGCGGCCAAGGGGTTTTCCAGCACCCGCTCGCCCGAATAGCGGCTGTTGGGCTTGTCGCTGGTGGCGAGCCATTCGCTCTCGGATCCCCAGTAGACGTCTTCCTCCGCTTCCCACACGTCTTCGCGGCCGCCCGAGAAGCCGAAGGTCTTGAAGCCCATCGACTCGAGCGCCGCGTTGCCCGCGAAGACATAGAGGTCGGCCCAAGAGAGCCGCGCGCCGTACTTCTGCTTAATCGGCCAGAGCAGCATGCGCGCTTTGTCGAGGTTGGTGTTGTCAGGCCACGAGTTGAGCGGGGCGAAGCGCTGCATGCCCGTCCCGGCGCCGCCCCGGCCGTCGGCCGTGCGATACGTGCCCGCGGCGTGCCAGGCCATCCGGATGAAGAGCGGCCCGTAATGCCCGTAATCGGCCGGCCACCATTCCTGCGAATCCGTCATGAGCGCGAACAGGTCTTGCCGCAGCTCGTCGAGATCAACAGTCTTGAACGCCTCGACATAGTTGAAATCGACGCCCATCGGGTTCCCGGCCAGCGGGTTTTGATGGAGCATCTTCAAATTGAGCTGGTTGGGCCACCAGTCGCGGTTGCTCACGTGGATCCGGCCGGTCACCGGGCACTTCAGATCGCCGTCCATATCGCCTCCGATCTTTTTCTCTCGCTCGACGGCGCGCGCCGGCCCGAGCGCAGGTCCCTACGCGTCATAGGGCGCGCGCGTCGGCGCGCCGGCGGGACGCGTGAGGGTTACCAAGAGCGCCGCCGGCTGACCAATTCGAAAGACCCGCCCTGCCATAGGAAAGCGCTATCAAAAACGGCGCGCTTCCCTCAATCTGCGCTATCGCTTACGAGGGCGGCGCGCCGCGCGCGCCAGCCGCGCGTTCCGAGGAGGCTCCGATGCGACGGCTGCTGCGGTTTCGGGATCTGGAATACTTCGTCGCCATCGCCGAGCGCGAGAGCTTCGCTCAGGCGGCGGACGCGTTGGCGGTCTCGCAGCCGACGCTGTCGAACCAGATGCGGAAATTCGAAGAGGCGCTCGGCTGTCGCGTGTTCACGCGTCAGGGCCGGGGCGCGCGGCTGACCCCCGAGGGCGAACGCGCGTTGGTCCACGCCCGGTCGATCCTGCAGGCCTTCGCGGATTTCGACCGGGCGGTCCGGGGCGACGAGGACTTCGTGGGACGGCGCTTGCGGTTCGGGGCCATCCCGACCGTGGCGCCCTATCTCGGCCCGCCGTTGTTAAAGCGCCTTTGCGCCGAAAACCCGGACGGCGAGACGGCCTTCGTCGAGGGCCTGACCGAAGACCTCGAGGCCCAGGTGGCTTCGGGCGCGCTCGATTTCGCGATCAGCGCCACCGCGCCGAAAGACCCGGCGCTGCGCGCCCGGCGCGTGGGCCTCGAGCGCTTGGTCTATGTGAGCGCGCGTCCGATCCCCGCCGACCCGTTTCGAGACGCCGCGCCGCGCCCGATGCTGCTCATGCAGGAAGGCCATTGCCTGCGCGACCAAGTCTTCGAGGCGCTGACCCGGCGCAACGCCCGGCTGGTAACGGCGCTCAATTACGCGATTTCCCCCTCGTCGCTCGCCACCTTGGCCGCGCTGATCCGCGGCGGCGTCGGCGACGCGCTGTTCCCCGAGCCGTTCCTGCACGCGGCGCCGAGCCTGTTCGAGGGCCTGGCGCAACGGCGGCTGCCGGCCGCGCGCTTCGAGCGCGGCGTCCAGCTGGTGGCGCGGGCGGCGCGCGAAGATCACCGAGACATCCGGCGGCTGTCGGACATCGTCGCCGAGACGCATGCGGCTTTGCTGTCGGGGCCCCGATCCCAGGCCGCCCCGCCCGAACCAGAACCAGAGACCGAACTTGAAACCGGGGGCCAAGTTTCCGGCTGACAACCCGCGCGTAAAAGAATTGCGCGTCGGCACGGGCTCGGGCAGCGGTTGGCCGACCGCGCGCGCCGGCGCGCGGACCAGCGCCTCGGAGGCCGGGCCGAATGACCGACAACGTCGCCCAACGGCAGATCGCAGACTATCCCGCCGAACGCGCCGCGCTGGCCGCGGCCTTTCGCTGGGCGGCGCGTTACGGCTGGCACGAAGCGACCGCGAACCATTTCAGCCTGGCGGTCGCCGGGGCCGGCGCGCGCTTTTTGGTCAATCCGCCCAAGCATTTCAGCCGGATCCGGGCGTCGGACCTGCTGCTGCTGGACGCGGACGATCCGAGCGGCGCGGACGGGCCCGGCGCGCCCGACCCGACCGCGTGGGGCCTGCACGGCGCGCTGCGCCGAACCTGCCCGCAGGCGCGCTGCGCGCTGCACGCGCACCCGAAATACGCCACGGTCCTCGCCGGCCTGGCCGACAGCCGCCCGCCGCCGATCGATCAAAACTCGGCCGCTTTCTTCAATCGGGTGATTGTCGACGACGGCTATACGGGCATGGCTTTCGAAGACGAGGGCGCGCGCATCGCTCGGCTTTTCCAAAATTCTCCGCAGGCGCGCGTCATGATTATGGGCAATCACGGCGTCTTGGTGATCGGCGACAGCGTAGCAGAAGCGTTCGACCGCTTTTACTACTTCGAGCGCGCGGCCGAGACGGTCGTGACGGCCTATATGACCGGCCAACCGCTGCGCCGCATGCCCGATGCGGTCGCCGAGAAGACCGCGCAGGACTGGGAGCGCTATCCGACCGACGCCGCCGCGCTGCATTTCGCCGAGCTGCGGGCGATCCTCGACGCCGAGGGGTCGGATTACGCCGCGTAAGCCGCCCCGGCGTTGACCGCCGAGAGCCGTCGGCGTACCTGCGGCGCATGACGAAGCGCGCGATATTGATCCATCCGGACCCGCGTCTGCGCAAAGTGTGCGACCCGGTCGACACCGTCGACGACGCGACGCGCGCTCTGATCGACGATTTGTTCGAGACCATGTACGACGCCCCGGGCATCGGGCTGGCGGCCCCTCAGATCGGCCGTCTGGTTCGGGTGGTCGTCATGGATTGCGGAACGCCGACGCGCCCGCCCGAGCCCGCGCCTCCGCAGGCGCTGGCCGCCGCTTCGCCGGCGACCGACGCGGCCGCCGAGCCCGACCCCCTGGCGCTGGTGAACCCCGAGCTGGTCTGGGCGTCCGACGAGACGCGGCGCTATTCCGAGGGCTGTCTGTCGATCCCGGAGCAGTACGAAGACGTCGAACGCCCGGCCGAGGTGACCGTGCGGTTCCTCGATCGCGACGGCGCGGCCCAGGAACGCCGGTTTTCGGGTCTCGCAGCCACTTGCGTGCAGCATGAAATTGATCATTTGAACGGCAAGCTGTTCTTAGATTATTTAGGTCCGGTCAAACGCAACTTGATTACCCAAAAAATGAAAAAACTGAAACGCGAAACGGCGAAAGAACGCGGAAAGTCCGCGGCCCGTTGAAAAACGGCTGAAAACCGCCGAAGCCGGCTGTCGCCCTGCGACAAAGACGGCCGCGCGAGCCGTGTTTAGCCTCGGTTCACCTCGCATCCCTAAAACTGCGCGCAATTGCTCAAGCGCAGGGTGCCAGAATGAATTTGCAAGCGCTCAACCGGCTGTCGCTATCCAAAAAGTTGATTGCGGCCTTCCTTTCGGCCGGTCTCGTCACGGCCCTGGCCGTCGGTCTCGGCTCGTATGTCGCGTCGTCGCAGCAGGTCCGTTCTGACGTCGAGATCGACCTTCGCCATGTCGCCGTGGCGGCCGCCCGCGGTCTCGACCGGTATTTCGAGTCGGTGGCCGCCGATCTTGACTATAAGGTCGAGGCGAAATCGACGCAGCGCGCCTTGGGAGATTTCAGCCTGAGTTACGGGTTCTCCGACCCGAGCGCTTTGCAGACCAGTTACATTGACGAAAATCCGCATCCGATCGGTTCTAAGCACCTGTTGGACGCTGCGCCTGGGGATCGCGCCTATGACAAGGCGCATGCGGACCATCACCCAAGCTTCCGCGCGTTTCTGACCACTCGCGGCTACTACGATATATTTTTGATCTCCACTTCCGGCGACATCATCTACTCGGTGTTCAAAGAGCGAGATTACGCCACAAACCTGATGTCGGGCCCCTACGCCGACTCTGGCCTGGCCGACGCGTTTCGCGCGGCGCTGAACGCCGAACCGGGCGCGCACGCCTTCTCGGACTTCAAGCCCTACGCCCCAAGCGCCGGCGCGCCCGCGGCTTTCGTCGCGAGCCCCGTGCTGAGCGACACCGGCGAAACCCTCGGCGTGATCGCCATGCAGATCCCGTCGGACCGGGTGGCGGCCGCGATGCGCACCGGCAGCGAAAGCACCTACTACGCGGTTGGCGAAACGGGCCTGTTGCACACGGACCTGAGCGAAACCGACGGAGACGACATCTTGCAGCGCTCCGTGTCCGGCGACTGGCTGGCGACCGCCCAGAACAGCGCCGACGCGGTCGTGGCCGAAACCGGCGGCGTCCTCGGAGACGCGGTCCTGTTGAGCGCCCAGCGCACCAACGTGTTCGGCGCCGCCTGGGTGGTCGTCGCCGAACAACCGCTCGATCTGGCGCTCGCCCCGCTTGGACAGTTGCGCATGGTGCTGCTCGCGACCGTCTCTCCGGTCATTCTGTTGATCGCCGGCGGCGCCTATTGGCTGAGCACGACGTTGTCGAGCGCGATCGTGGGCCTGTCGGTCGCGATGCGTCGGGTCGCCAAGGGCGATCTCGAGAGCGAGGTTCCGGGCCTCGGGCGCGGCGACGAGGTCGGCGACATGGCGCAGGCGCTCGAAAGCTTCCGCGCCGACGCGGCCGTTCAACTCGCCGTCACCGCAGCCGTCGAGAGCAGCAAGACGCCGACCTTGCTGTTGAACCTCGGCGGCGAGGTGATCGCGCGCAATTCGGCCTTCAAGGCGCTCTGGTCGCGGATCGGCGCCCAGGTCGTCGATCTGGCTTCGGGCGGCGCGCCCACGGCGCCGGCGAACTTCGCCAAGCTCATCGAGCGCGCCGACGCGCTGGAGCGCGGAGGGGCGGAGCTCAAGGAGAAGCAGAACGGCGACAAGTCCTTAGACATTCCGCACAACGGCCTGATCCTCGAGATCAAGCGCGCGCCGATCCTCGACCGCAACGACAAGGTGGTGGGCGCCGCCCTCGAGATCGAAGACGTCACCGCCGTGCGCCAGATCGAGGACGAACTCATGCAGGTTCTCGAGGCGGTCGAGGCCGGGCAATTCAACAAACGGGTCTCGAGCATCGACCATCTCGGCTTCACCTCGCTCGCCGGAGAGGGCTTAAACAAGCTCATGGCCTCGGTGGGCGAGTTCATGGACGATCTCGGCGCGTCGTTGAACGCCATGGCCGAGGGCGATCTCACCCGCCCCATGCAGGGCGATTTCCGGGGCGATTTCGCTGCGGCGAAGATGCGGTTCGACCAGAGCCTCGGCAGCCTGCGCACCACGCTGCAGCGGGTGTCCGAAGCGGCCGCCGTCGTCCAGAAAGACGCCGAGCCGATCGCGTCGGGGTCGCGCGATTTGGCCGCGCGCGCCGAGTCTCAGGCCTCGACCCTGGAACAGACCGCCGCGACCATGGAGGAGATGGCCGCGACCATCCGCGAAAACGCGCAAGGCGCCGAGCGGGCGGCCGAACTCAGCCGCGACGCGTCGCACCTGGCCGAAGCCGGCGGGCAGGTGGTGGCCGAGACGGTCGACGCGATGGGCCGGATCGAAAGCAGCGCCAGCGAGATCAGCGACATCATCGGCGTGATCGAAGGCATCGCCTTCCAGACCAACTTGCTGGCCCTGAACGCCGCGGTCGAAGCCGCCCGCGCTGGAGAAAGCGGCAAGGGCTTCGCCGTGGTCGCGTCCGAAGTGCGGTCTCTGGCCCAGCGCTCGTCGGAAGCGGCGAAAGACATCAAAGGGCTGATCGAGGCCAGCTCGGCGCACGTCTCGACCGGCGTGTCGCTGGTCAACCGCACCGGAACCCAGCTGAGCGAGGTCGTCTCGGCGATCCGTTCGGTGGCCGAGACGATCAACGCGATGGCGGCGTCGGTGCACGAGATGTCCTCGGGCGTCCAGGAAGTGACGATCTCGGTCAGCCATCTCGACGAAATGACGCAGCGCAACGCCGCCCTCGCGGATCAGAGCGCCTCGATCGCCCAAGGCCTGCACGACGCCGCGAGCGCGCTGAGCGCTCAGATCGCCGGCTTCAAGACCGACGCCGGCGGGTTTCATGGGATGAGCTCGGCCGCCTGATCCGACCGGCGGGCTGTGGGACGGCGCGAACGGGCCGGGGGCGCGCTCCCGGCCCGTTTCGTCGTCTGAGCGCGCCGCCGAAGCGCCCCCGGATTTCGCGCGAGCGGTCGACCGCCTCGCCACTGCGCTGTCGCTCGACCGCCGAATGTTGCTATGAGCGACGGCGGGCGCGCCGGGCGGCGCGCGCTTCATGGGCGGCGGCCGGAGAGCCTTCGATGCGACTGATCTTCATGGGCACGCCCGAGTTCGCGGTCCCGACGCTCGAGGCGCTGTTGGCGGCCGATCACGAGATCGCCGCGGTCTATTCGCAGCCGCCGCGCCCCGCGGGTCGCGGCAAAAAGCTCCGACCCTCGGCGGTCCACGCCGCCGCCGAAGCCCGCGGGCTGCCGGTGCGGACCCCGCTCAATTTCCGCGACCCCGCCGACCGCGCCGCTTTGGCGGCGCTCGAGGCCGACGCGGCGGTGGTGGTCGCCTACGGGCTGCTGCTGCCGCAGGCGGTCCTCGACGCGCCGCGCCTCGGCTGCGTCAACTTGCACGCGTCCTTGCTGCCGCGCTGGCGCGGAGCCGCGCCGATCCAGCGGGCGATCATGGCCGGCGACGCCGAGACCGGGGCCTGCGTCATGCGCATGACGCGCGGGCTGGACGAAGGCCCGGTGCTGGCCCGGCTGGTCGAGCCGATCGCGCCCGACGACACCGCGGGGTCGCTGGCCGATCGGCTGGCGCGGTCGGGCGCGGGCCTGATGGTCGAGACGCTGACCGCGTTGGCTTCAGGGCGCGCGACGGAGACGCCGCAGCCCGAGACGGGCGCGGTCTACGCCGCCAAAATCGACAAGGCCGAGGCCGCGATCGACTGGACCGCCCCGGCGGCCGTCGTCGATCGCCGGATTCGCGGCCTGTCGCCCGCCCCCGGGGCCTGGTTCGAGCGTGACGGCGAGCGGGTGCGCGCGCTGCTGAGCCGCGTCGAGCCGGGCGACGGGCCGCCCGGAACCGCGCTCGACGACGCGCTTTTGATCGCCTGCGGCGCGGGCGCGACGCGGCTGACGACCGTGCAGCCGGCCGGCAAACGGCCGATGTCGGCCGAGGATTTCGTGCGCGGGCGGCCCGTTCCGGCGGGCTCGACGCTCGGCGCCGGCCCCGAGACCGCGGGAGACGCCTCGTGACCGGCCGAGAGCGGCCTCGGCTGCGGTTCGCCTTGGCGGGCGACGACGCGGCCCTGACGACGCTGCTCGAGGCCGCCTACGGCGCGTCGGCCCCGCCCGTGACGCGATGGCGGGACCAGGGGCTTCTCGCCTTCGCGATCGTCGCCGAGGCGCCCGGCGACAGTGCGGACGGCGACGGGGGCGGACGGGCCGCCGGGCTGGTCGCCTGCGCGGCGGTCGCCGACAGCGTGGTCGAGCGGCCCGACGGCGACCGGACGCCGGTCGGGCTGCTCCTCGCGGTGGCGGCCGCCCCGTCGGCGCGCGGACGCGGCCTGGCGCGCGACGTGGCGCGCGCCGCCCTGGCGCAATGCCGCAAGCGCGGCTTCGCCGCGGTCGTGGCGCGGGGGCGGCACCGGCTGCTCGACAGCCTGGGCTTCAACCGCTTCGCCGCCGAGCGGGTGACCACCCCGTTCCCGGCCGAGGACGTCATGGCCGCGGCGTTGACCGACGCCGCCCCAAGCCTGCGGGGCGCGCTGATCTGGCCGACCGGGCTCGAGCCCACGCGCGACCAAGACGTCGCGACGAGCTCGGCCATGGACCCGGGCGCGGCGTCGCCGCAGAACGAGGACCGAAACCCGGGCTGAACGCCGAGCCCAGGCGGGAAATCAGGCGGGAAAACAGGCCGGAAATCAGGCCGGAAACCAGGCCGGAGACTGGGTGGTGAAACCGGAGAAGGGACCAATCCGGGCCCGGCTCGACGCCCCTAAACCGACGCCGAACCGGCGGACCCGAAGGAGAAAGCCGATGGTGGGAGCGCTGTTTTTGATCGCGGTCGGGGCCGGGCTCGGTTACGCCGCCTGGGCCTATCTGCGCCTCGACGTCAGCCTGCCCACCGCAATCGGCGCCGGCGCGTTGGGGGGGCTGGTGTTCGGGACCCTGATCAAGCTGCTGCTCGGACTGATCGCCTCGCTGGTCAGCGCCGTTTTGGGCGCCGCCCTGCTGATCTGGGTCGCGTCCGCGTGGGAGCGTCGGCGCCGGCGTTGATCGCCGCCGCCCCGGCGCGCCGCCCGACAGGGCCGGTCAACGCCCCTCGGGATCCGACGCCGCCCCGCGCTTGAACGGCTTCAGCGCGGCGCGCGCCAAGGCGTCGGCGCGCTCGTTCTCCGGGTGCCCGGCATGGCCCTTGACCCAGTCCCAGGTGACCCGGTGGCGCGCTTGCGCGGCGTCCAGACGCCGCCACAGGTCCTCGTTCTTCACCGGCTTGTTGTCCGAGGTTTTCCAACCGTTTCGCCGCCAGCCGAAAATCCATTTGGTCACGCCGTCGCGCAAGTAAGCGCTGTCGGTGACGACCGTCAGCGTGGCGGGCCGCTCCAACGCCTCGAGCGCGGCGATCGCGGCGGTCATCTCCATGCGATTATTGGTGGTGCGGGCCTCGCCGCCCGACAGTTCGCGCTCTTTGAGAACCTGGTCGCCGTCGCGAGCGATCAGGATGGCCCCCCAGCCCCCGGGGCCCGGATTCCCGCTGCAGGCGCCGTCCGTGTAGGCGTAAAGCTCAGGCATGGACGGGCCTTAGCAGCCGCGCGCGCGCCGCGCCAGGGCCCCGGTCGGCCTCAACCCGCGCCGCGCGATTGGCGGGCGCTCTGGGCCGCCGGGACCAGCGCGTCCCAGGCCAGATCGCGCAGCCGCGGCTTTGTCAGCGCGACGAACGGCATCGGCCGACAGACCTCCATGGCCGCCGCGCCGATCCGCGCCGTCAGCGCGCCGTTCACCAGCCCCTCGCCGGCCCGTCTCGACACTTTCGAAGCGACGCCGCCGCCGATCAGCGGCTCGAGGAGATCGTCGCCGAGCGAGATCAGCCCGGCCGCCATCGCATGCGCGACCACGCGGCGCGCGAGCCCGAGCGAGCCGAGGGCGCCGCCGCGCCCGCCATAGATCTCCGAGAGCCGACGGATCATCACCAGGTTGAAGTAGAGCGCCGCCGCGGCGTCGAGCAGCGCGGAGGGCATCAGCGCGGTCGCGGTGGCGACGTCGCGCGCCCCCCGACGCACCGCCTTGCGCGCCTCGGCGTCGAGCGCCCCGAGCACCTCGCGCTCATAGATCCGGAGCCGCGCGGCGGGCTCGGACCCGCTCTGCTCCAACGCTCGGCTCCGCGCCCAAGCCAGCTCCGGCCGGCGCGCATAGAGCGCGTCGCGCCCCGCGACCGCCGCGCGCGCGGCGTCCGGGTCCTCCGCGGCCTGATCGGCCAGCGCCCGGAGCGCGCTCAACCGCCGCAACCGCCCGATCGCGGCGACTTCGCGCAGGGCGAGGACCGCCAGCGCCACGCCGAGCAGCACGGCCAGCGCGCCGGCGACGGCGCCGAGGATCGGCGCGCGCGCCGCCGCGTCCTCGACGACGCCGTACGCCCAAAGCCTGAGCGCGCCGAGAAGCAGCGGCCCCGCCGACCAGAGCGCGAGCCGGGTCCAAAA
>CAZBIG010000083.1:0-10007 GCA_964491865.1 uncultured Neomegalonema sp.
GATGCGCGGCCAGCACCCGCGCGCCGAGCGCCTGCAGCGCCGGCAGCGCGGGATCGAGCCCGCGGGCCGCGACCGCGCGCGCCTCCTCGAGCGCGCCGGCCCGCAGCATGGCGCCGAAGCGCGCCTCGATCCGGCGATGCAGCGCGGCCCGCTCGGGCGCGATCACCAGCCGGCGCGCGGTCTCGGGCGGGATCGCGGGCGGCGGCGTCTCGCGCGCCCAGGCGCGCAGCCCCCGCCCCGTGGCGCGCCGCACCTCCCACGCGCGCTGGACCCGGCGCGGATTGCGGCGGTCGAGCGATCCGGCGGTCTCGGGGTCGTCTCGGTCGAGATCGGCGAGCAGCGAGGCCAGCCCCGCCGGCTCGGCCAGACGCGCCTCGGCCGCGGCGCGCACCGCGGGCGGCGTCGGCGGGATCGCAGACAACCCCGCGGTGGCGGCGGTCAGGTACAGCCCGGAGCCGCCCACCAGGATCGCCGGCCGGCCGGCGGCGCGCGCCGCCGCCAACACCGGCTCAAGCTCCGAAAGCCAGGCCCCCACCGAATAGCCGGGCGTCGCCGCGTCGCGGTGGCCGTAGAGCCGGTGCGGCGCGCGCGCTTCGTCCTCGGCCGTGGGCCGCGCGGTCAGCACGCGCCAGTTGGCGTAGACCTGCAGCGCGTCCGCGTTCACCACCACGCCGCCCAGCGCCTCGGCCAAGGCGAGCGCCAGCGCCGATTTGCCCGACGCCGTCGGGCCCGCGATCAGGATCGGCGGCGCGGGATCAGCGCTCATGGGCAAGCGCTCATGGGCAAGCGCTCCTGGGCAGGCGCTCCTGGGCAGGCGCTCCTGGGCGGGCCCGGCGCGCGCCCCGGGGACGGCGCGCTGAGGTCGGAGCGGCGGACGAGGGCGGGCATGGGTCGGCGGGTCACGCGGCGGCGAAGGGGTTTGGCGAAGGGGTTTGGCGGGGGAGCGTGGCGCGGGCCATTTTAAGGGGCGTCGCCATGGTGTACATGTCGGGCGCGGCGGTCGCGATCAATCTCGGCGTCGTCGCGCGGCCGTCGCGGCGTCCGGGGCCGCCGCAAAAGCCGCGCGCGCCGCCGGCGCGCCCCCGCAGTCCGTCATTGATTTTTCACATTAGCCGCGGTACGCGCCGCGGCACTCCACAGTCGGGGCTGGGTGTGACGACGGCCGTCGTCAGATCCGCCGGTGGTTCGGCCGAGCAGGCCGGATTGACGCCCCGACGCGGTCGAACCGGAAACACGAGGACATGATGGCGCTGCCGGACTTCACCATGCGCCAGCTGCTCGAGGCTGGCGTCCACTTCGGTCACCAAACCCACCGCTGGAACCCGCGGATGTCGCCGTACATCTACGGCGACCGCAACGGGATCCACATTCTCGACCTGACCCAGACGGTGCCGCTGCTGCATCAGGCGCTGGTGACCATTCGCGACGTCGTCTCGAAGGGCGGGCGCGTGCTGTTCGTCGGCACCAAGCGGCAGGCGCAAAAAGCGATCGCCGACGCCGCCGAGCGCTCGGCGCAGTTCTACATGAACCACCGGTGGATGGGCGGCACCTTGACCAACTGGGCCACGGTGTCCCAGTCGATCCAGCGCCTCAAGAAGCTCGACGAGCAGCTCGGGGCCGAGGCGAAGGGCTTCACCAAGAAAGAGCGCCTGCAGCTCGAGCGGCAGCGCGACAAGTTGCAGATGACGCTGGGCGGGATCCGCGATCTGG
Organism: uncultured Neomegalonema sp.; assembly: GCA_964491865.1. GTDB lineage: Bacteria > Pseudomonadota > Alphaproteobacteria > Rhodobacterales > Rhodobacteraceae > JBCBRF01. The sequence goes on from CAZBIG010000083.1 coordinate 1,711, forward strand.
GCGGCAAGCCGGACCTGTTGTTCGTGATCGACACGAATAAAGAAGAGCTGGCGATCCAGGAAGCGGTGAAGCTGCGGATCCCCGTGGCGGCGGTGCTCGACTCGAATTCGAGCCCGACGGGCGTGACGCATCCGATCCCCGGCAACGACGACGCGGCCCGCGCGATCGCGATGTATTGCGATTTGGCGGCGCTGGCCGCGATCGACGGCATGACGGCCCAAATGGGCGCCGCCGGCATCGATATCGGCGAGCTGGCCGAAGGGCCGGGCGAAGAGCTCGAAGCGCTCGACGCCGGCGAGGGCGCGGCGGTCGAGGAGGTCGAGGGCGCGACGGCGAGCGAGGCCGCCGACGCGGCCGCGGCCGGCGAGGAGACGGGCGAGGGGTCTGTCGAAGGGTCTGGCGACAGCGCCGACGCCAAGACCGACGCGCCCGCCGAAGAGACCGCCGCAGCGCCGCAGACGCCTGAAGAGGCGCTCGAGGCCGCGGCGCGGTCGGCCGGCTAAGCGATCCGGCGGGCCCCGCCGGACGCCGCGAAGAGCGGTCGCGCCGGCGTCGGCGCGCCCGACTATGACAATTGCACAACGATCGCGGCGGTTGCGCCGCGTCGCCCCTTTGTGCCATCGACCGGCCGAACTGATCGGGGATCCCACGGGTTGCCGCGCGCCGCGCCGTCCTCGGCCCAAACGCCTCACGTCGACCTTTCGGCGCGCTCACGACTGGCGCGCCCTCTGCCAGGAGTTTCAAAATGGCCGAGATCACCGCCCAAATGGTGAAAGAGCTCCGCGAAAAGACCGGCGCGGGGATGATGGACAGCAAAAAGGCCCTGAGCGAGACCGGCGGCGACATGGAGGCCGCGATCGACTGGCTGCGCCAGAAAGGCATCGCCAAAGCCGCGAAAAAAGCGGCCCGGGTGGCCGCAGAGGGCTTGGTCGGGCTGGCCGTCGACGGGACCGTCGGCGCCGCGGCCGAGGTGAACTCGGAAACCGACTTCGTCGCGCGGAACGCCGACTTTCAGGAAATGGTGGCCGAGATCGCCAAGGTGGCGCGCGACGTCGAGGGCGAGACCGAGGCGCTGCTCGCCGCGACCATGCCGTCCTCCAGCAAGTCGGTCGAAGACCATGTGAAAGACAAAGTCGCCACCATCGGCGAGAACATGAACGTGCGGCGCTTCCGGCGTTTGGCCGTCGGCTCGGGCGTGGTGTCGAGCTATGTGCACAACGCCGTCGCCGAAGGCATGGGGAAAATCGGCGTGCTGCTGGCGCTTGAGAGCGAGGGCGACGCGGCGAAGCTCGACGCCATCGGCAAGCAGGTCTGCATGCACATCGCGGCGACCAACCCGGCCTCGCTCGACGTCGCGGATCTCGACCCCGAACTGGTCGAGCGCGAGCGCAAAGTTCTGACCGAGCAAGCGCGCGAGTCGGGCAAGCCGGATAATGTCATCGAAAAGATGATCGAGGGCCGCCTGAACAAGTTTTATCAAGAAGTCTGCCTGATGAAGCAGGCTTTCGTGATCAACCCCGACCTGACGGTCGAAAAGGCGCTGAAAGAGGCCGAAGCCGGCGTCGGCGCGCCGATCAAGGCCGCGGCCTTCGCGCGCCTGGAGGTCGGCGAGGGCGTTGAGAAGGAAGAAACCGATTTCGCCGCCGAAGTCGCGGCGCAAGCCGGCAAAGCCTGACCCCGCGCAATCGCGACGCATGGCGGCGTCCGCCCCGTAAGGCGCGGGCGCGTCAGGCGATCATCGGCGCCCCCGTCGACCGCGTCGCGGCCGGCGGGCCACGTCGTTCCGCCAAAGGGCGCGCCCCGGCAACTTCCGTTCGACAGCTCCCCAGAGTCGACGCTTCATGGCGCGGTATCGGCCGAGCGCTCTGGCGGCGGGGGAAGCTCATGTCCAGGATCATCACCGTCCACGGGACCTTCGCGAACGGACCGGACGAGGGCGAATCTTGGTGGCAACGCGGAAGTCCGTTCGCGCAAGCGCTCGCCGAGCGGGTGGAAGCGGCGAACGACGCCCCGCCCCCCGAACAACCTTCTTCCGACGCGCCCCTTTCCGACGCGCCCCGTTCCGACGGACCTTCCCCCAAGCCGCCAGCGGCGTCGCCCCCGACGCTCGCGCTCGAGCCGTTCGGCTGGGACGGTCACAACAGCGAGCGCTCTCGCCGGCGCGCCGGCGAACGTCTCTACGACCGGCTGCTCGAACTTGAAGAGGCGGGCGAGCGCTACGCTCTGGTCGGTCACAGCCATGGCGGCTCGGTGATCAACGCCGCTCTGCTCGAGGCCGCGCGGCGCCGCAACGCGCTGGCCGGGCTCAGCCGCTGGATTTCGGTCGGCACGCCGTTCATCACCACCGCGAAAGAGGGGCTGCTGTTCTTTCGGCTCGGTCTCTGGGGAAAGTCGGTTTATGTGGCGCTTCTCAGCGCCTTTGTCCTTTTGGCGACTTTCGCGTTCCAAAATTTCGACCTGTCGGCTCATCTGGAGTCGTGGCGGTTGGTCGGGTTTTCGCTGTTGACCCTGCTGACGCTGCTGACGCCGTTTCTGCTGTTCGTGATTTTGGCGCGGCTGATCGAAGCGCGAAGGCTGCACGCCCACAACCCCCGCACCAGCCGCTTCGCGGCCGACACGTTCCGGCCGCGCTGGCTGTCGCTGTGGCACGCCAGCGACGAGGCGGTTCAGGGGCTGCGGTCGCTCAAAAGTCTAAACTTCGAGATCTTCGCGCGGGACTTCGCCACGCCGCCGCTGTCCGTTCTGTCGGTGTTCCTCGCGCCCGCGTTGCTGCTGGCTCTGGCGAGTTCGCCGGTCGCGATGCGGGCCCTGGTCAACGGCAGCGACCGGATCGACCTGGTCGGGCCGAACACCTTCAAAGATCTCGAAGCGTTCGCGACCTTCGGCGACGGCTTCGTCGAAGGCGCGCCGTCGCGCGATCTGCGGATCCAGCTGCGCGAAGCGGGCTATCCGCCGAGCTTTTTCTACGCGAAACTTCCCGAATATCTCGAGCGCGCGGCCCGGCGCGAAGCCGCCGCCGAAGACGCGCTCGCCGCGGCCCGCCGTGCGGGCGACGAGACGGCGATGGTCGCGGCCGAGCAACGCGTCGAGCGGCTCGCGGCGACGCCCGACTTCGATCTGAGCGACGCGGTCGCCGATGAGCTCTCGGCGCTGCAAAACGCCATTTGGGGCGGCTATGCGTCCGAGGTGATCCAGGCGTTCTCGGAAATGGCGATGGAGAAGCCGGATCTGACGGCGAACGACGTCGCGCCGCTCGCCGCCGAGTTCCCCGACGCCGACGTCGAGAGGTTGTTGGCGACTTATGAGAAAATCCGGGTGCTCGAACGCTATCTGATCGCGCTGCGTTTCGGCGGCCAGAACTTCGGCGAAAACCTGACCGTGATCGCCGCCGTCAGCTTCGTCGGCCCCTTCAACACCTTGCGGAACGCGATCGTGAACACGCCTGCGGCCGACCTGATCAACGCGGCCGGGCTGACCGTGAACGACGTCAGCTTCGCCATCGCGTCGCTGGTGTTTGCGATCATCCTGTTGATCTTCGCCCTGCTCGGCACCCTGATCGTGAGCCTGGTCGCCCGTTTGGTCAGCCGCACGCTCAGCCGATCGCTGAACCCGATGACGCTCGGACAGCTGCGCGCGACGGCCTATGGCAGCGACACGCCGGCGGATTACGCGGTGGACGCCTCGGACTGGCCGACCTGGTTCGGCAAAGGGTTCACCCCGCTGCCCGACGTGATCGCTCGCGAACTCGAAGCCTCGAGCGACGCCGCCATCGGCAAAGTCCTCCCAAAGTTCCGCGATGCGATCCGCACCTTCACGACCACGAAATCGCAACAAGAAAAATCAGACCTCGTGTCGGAGTATCTGACTTGGGACGAGCTGATCCACACGTCTTATTTCAGAAACCCAAAGTTCCAAAAGCTGGTGGCCTACGCCTTGGCGCAGTCCGACGGGTTCAGGCCCAGCGCCGCGTTTCGCGCCGACCCCGACTTCCCGGCGATCGCCGAGGTGCACGCGGCGCTGATGCGCGACGCCGAGATCGACGCGCCGGCGGCGCGCCAACCCCTGAACGTCGCCGCCGCGGGCTAGGCGTCAGACGGCCGCGACCGGCCGGTCGAGCAGGGCGCCGGCCAAGTCTCGCGTCCGCGGGTCGAGCCGGTTGGCCGTCAACAGCCCGCGCAGGGCGTCGGCCGCGGCCCGATCGCGCGCGATCCGGGCGCCGACATATCGAAACAGCACGGTCTCGGCGACGTCGCGACGCTGTCCAAAAGCTTGGCGCCAGCTCTCCGGCCGTTCGGGCGCGCTTTCGATCAGCGACCACGCGTACCGCGCGGCCAGATAGTCGCCGATCAAATCATGGGTGAAGCTCATGCTGTCGCCGCCGTCGCCGCGGCTGAACACGGCGAACTGCAGCAGCGCCAGGCGCACCTGGTCTTCCTGCGCGGGATCAAGCTCGGCGTCGATGTAAGCCGGCGACAGAACTTCGCGCCACTCGGCCACCGAAACCTCGTCGAGACCCCGCCCATCGGCGGCGGCGAACCGATAGTAATGCGCGGCCCCGCCGAGCAGGAATTCCAGGTTCTGCTGGCCATAGGCGCGCAGGGCGTCGGCGAACGGGTTGGCCCCGGCCGCGCCCAGGCCGCGACGCTCGGCGTCGGCGGCGAGCGCCGACACCGCCGGCAGATCCGCGTCGCTGACGAACACGTCCCAGTCGATCGACAGCTTGCCGCTTTCGCGCGCGACCAGCTCGTCGACGGCGAAGCCCAGCAGGTCGAATTCGTCGGCCAGACGCTCGGCCTTGCCCTCCTGCAGCGCCTGGACGAACAGGCTGCAGTAAAACGGCAGGTCGGTCAGTTCGGCCAGCGCGCTGTCCGCCTCGATCGCGCCCAACAGCTCGGCCGCGCGGCGCTGGAGCGCGGCCTCTTTCACGCCGTCGGCGCGCAGCGTCAGTTCGACGAACGCCCGCTTGGCGGCGCGGTCCCACCGTTTCAGCTCGTAGATCGCCACGCTGTCGGGATCGGCGGCCAGGCGCGCGTCAAGAAAAGCGATCAGTTCCGGCGACGAAGAGAGCAGGCTGTCCCGCGTGCAGATCACGATCTGCGCCCGGCTGTCCGGCGCCGAGAGGGCCGCGTCGAGGAAGGGGAAAAAGTCGTTCTGGCGGCGATAAAACTCGTCGAGCCCGTCGAAAATCCAGGTCGCGAACCCGGACCGGTTCAGCCAGCGAAAGGCCTCGGGCGGCACGTGACCGCCGAGTTTCGAGGCGTAGAATTGCTCGATCAACGCGTCGACCGACCCCGGCATGGTCGCGCCCAATTCGCTCGGTTCGAACAGCAACGGCCGCGAGGCGGCCGCCCCGGCGCGCCGTTTGGCGGCGTTGAAGGCGTCCTGGCGTTCTTTGAGCAGGGCGTTGATCAGCACCGATTTGCCGACGCCGGCGGGCCCGCAGATCACGATCAGTTTCGCCCGGGCCGGAAACGCCGCCAGCTCGGCGGCGAGATGGGCCAGCAGGTCGGGCCCGATCTCGGCCGAGGCGCGCCCGGCGGGGTCGAGGCTCGGCAGTCGGCGGAAGGGCTGCGGGGCCCGCGCCGCGATCCGCCCCGCCTCGATCGCCTCGCGCAGCACCGCGTCGATCCGACCGGCCGCGCCGTCGTCGGCGTCGCTCTGGTCGCGGCGAAAATACCAGTCGAAGAATTGCAGCGGATAGAGGACCGAGACGCCCGCCTCGGTCAGCCGCCGGCTTTCGGCCGGGCCGAGCCCTTTTTTCGTGACCGTGACGAGCGGCAGCCGACCCTCGATCCCGTGCGCGCGGGCCGCGGCGGCCGCCTCGAGCGCCCAGTCGACCGGCGCGCCGTCGGGCCCCGCCACCAGGATCGCGGCGCGCTCGAGCGGCCGGTCGGGCGCCGCGTCGCGCGCGTCGGTCTGGCGCTCGCCAAGCCAGACCCCCGGCGCGACCGCGGCGAGATCGAAGCCGCGCGCGCGCAGAAAGCCCTCGACCAGCGCCGGCGCGTCGGCGCCGGCGATCTCGGCGGCGGCCGGATCGGCGCTCGCATCGGGCATCTGCTCGGCCATCTCGTCGTCTTCCCTCATGCCCGCCCCTTGCGGCCCCAGCGCTTCGCGATCCCCGCCCTTCGCGATCCTCGCCCGACGCGCTCGGCGGCCGCGGGCCCGAGCCGCGCGCCGACACCGCAAGGGTGTCGCGATCCGCGGGCCCGGCGCGCTCTGACACGGCGGACCGCGCGACCGTCGGGCGCGCCGGCCTGCCGAACGGCGCCGCCGGGCCGCAGCCTAGCCGAGCCCGCCGGCCTCTGGAACCCGCCGATCGGGCGGGGTCGGCCGCGGCCACTTGCGACGGATTCGCTTTTCCGACAGGTTGCCGCGGCGCGTGGTCCGGCGGACAGCCTCGTCCGGCGCGCGGGAAGAGGCTGGCAGAGGAGATCGCCATGGGCGGTCAGCAGTCCGAGGGCGCCGCGTCGCCCATCGCCGACCGACCCGCCGCGCCCCGCCGGCGGGGCGAGAGCGACGCGCCGCTCTATCGACGCGTGCTGTTGAAGATCTCCGGCGAGGCGCTGATGGGCGAAGCGGGCTACGGCCTGCACGCGCCGACGATCGACGCGGTGGCGCAAAAGGTGAAGGCGCTGCGCGACGAGGGCGTCGAACTCGCCTTGGTGGTCGGCGGCGGCAACATTTTTCGCGGCCTGGCGGGGGCCGCGCGCGGCATGGAGCGCGCGTCGGCCGACTATATGGGCATGCTGGCCACGGTGATGAACGCGCTCGCGCTGCAGAACGCGCTCGAGCGGCTGGGGCTCGACGCCCGCGTGCAGTCCGCGATCCCGATGCCCACCGTGTGCGAGCCCTATATCCGCACGCGCGCGGTGCGCCATCTCGAGGAGGGGCGGATCGTGATCTTCGCCGCGGGCACCGGCAATCCGTTCTTCACCACCGACACGGCGGCCACGCTGCGGGCCATGGAGTGCGGCTGCGAGGCGTTGTGGAAAGGGACCCAGGTCGACGGCGTGTACGACAGCGATCCGCGCCTCAACCCCAGCGCGCGGCGCTATGACGAGGTCTCTTACACCGAGGTGCTGCTGAAGAACCTGCAGGTGATGGACGCGGCGGCGATCGCGCTGGCCCGCGACAACGATCTGCCGGTCGTGGTGTTCTCGCTGCAGGCCGAGGGCGGGTTCGCCCCAATTCTGTACGGGCGCGGCGCCTACACGCTGGTGCGGCCTGACTAGCGCGCCGGGACGGCCGTCGCGGCGCGGCGAGCGGCCCCCGAAGCGCCGCGTCGCCAGCGCCGATCGGGCCGATAGCGTCCGACTTTAAAAAGCATTAAGACGTCGCGAAGACTTTGGGAGACGCGAGATGGCTGACGGGCCGGATTTGGACGATCTTAAGCGCCGCATGGAAGGCGCGATCGGAGTGCTGAAATCAGAGTTCGGGTCGCTGCGCACCGGGCGGGCGTCGGCGTCGATGCTCGATCCGGTGACGGTCGAGGCTTACGGCCAGGCGACGCCGCTGAACCAGATCGGCACCGTGAACGTGCCCGAGCCGCGGATGATCGTGCTCAACATCTGGGACAAGGGCAATGTCGGGCCGGCCGAGAAAGCCATTCGGAACTCGGGCCTGGGCGTGAACCCGGTGGTCGACGGCACGTTGATCCGGATCCCGATCCCCGAGCTCAACGAAGAGCGGCGCCGCGAACTGGTCAAAGTCGCCGGTCAATACGCTGAAAAGGCGCGGGTCGCGATCCGCAACGTGCGCCGCGACGGCATGGACGCGATCAAGAAGGCCAAGGCGGACGGATTGTCCGAGGACGAGCAAAAGCTGTTCTCCGACGAAATCCAGGAGCTGACGGATCAGCAGATCGCGGCGGTCGACGCGGCGCTCGGCGACAAAGAAAAAGAGATCATGCAGGTCTGAGCCGCGGTCGACAGGGGGGCGAGCCGCGGGGGCCGGGCGCGCGCGTCGCGCCGGCCGCCCGCGAGGTCGGAGAGGCCGCCGCATCGGGGACGCGGCAGACAGGAGCGACGGTGGAACGCGATTTAGCGAGCGACGGGGCGGACGCTGCGCCGGCCTCGGGCCCTGATCCGTGCGAGCCGAGGCTGCGCGAGGCCCGACCGGGCGACCCCAGGACGACAGATCCGCGGCCGATCGATCGAAGGCCCCTCGATCCAAGGCCCCTCGACCCGAGGCCCCTCGACCCGACGCCCCTCGACCCGACGCCCCTCGACCCGGCCTCGGGGGCGGGCGCGACGACGATGCGCGGCCGCGCCGAGGCGTTCGGCGCCTGGGACGCCCCC
>CAZBIG010000084.1:0-9944 GCA_964491865.1 uncultured Neomegalonema sp.
GGGGGTCGATCCCCCGCGTCGCCGCGCCCCCCCAAAGGGCCGGGGCTCAGGCCGCCGCGCGCACCAGCGCCAGCACCTGGTCGCCATAGCGTTTGATCTTCGCTTCGCCGACCCCGTGGACGGCGCCCAGGGACGCCGCGTCGGTCGGGCGCGCGGCGGCGATTTCGGTCAGCGTGCGGTCCGTGAACACCACATACGCCGGCACGCCCTGCTCTTTGGCCAGACCCAGGCGCATCGCCTTCAGCTTGGCGAGCAGCGCGTTGTCGGGCGCCGACAGGGGCGCCGCCGCCGAGGCGGGCGCGCTCTTTCGGTCGGATTGCCGCGCCGCGGCCACCGTCTCTTTGCGCAGGGCCACCCGCTGCTCGCCCCGCAGCACCCGCCAACCCGCCTCGGTGGCCCGCCACTGCCCCCAGCCCTCGACCGCCACTTCCGCCAGGCCCAGCGCGTAGAGCTGCCGGAAAATCGCTTTCCATTCGGTCTTGCCGAACTCGGCGCCGACGCCGAAGGTCGGCAGGCGGTCATGGCCGCAACGCGAGATCATCTCCGTCGCCTCGCCGCGCAGCACCGCCGTCAGATGCTCGACGCCGAACCGCTCGCCGGTGCGCAGGATCGCCGACAGCGCCTTTTGCGCGGCCACCGTGCCGTCGAACCGCTCCGGCGGCGCGTCGCACAGATCGCAAGCCCCGCACGGCTCGGACAGCGTCTCGCCGAAATAAGCGAGCAGCGTCTGACGGCGGCAGGCGGGCGCTTCGGCCAGGGCCACCAGCGCCGCCAGGCGCGCGCGGTCGGCGCGCTTGCGCTCTTCGGGCGCGTCGCCGTCGTCGATCTGGCGGCGGCGCAGCTTCATGTCCTCGAACCCGTAGAGCGTCAGCGTGTCGGCCGGCAGCCCGTCGCGCCCGGCGCGCCCGATCTCTTGATAATAACTCTCGACGGTCTTCGGCAGATCGGCGTGGATCACATAGCGCACGTCGGGCTTGTCCACGCCCATGCCGAACGCGACCGTGGCGGCCATCACCACCCCGTCCTCGCGCACGAAGCGCTGCTGGTTCCGGGTGCGGGTCTCGGGGTCGAGGCCGGCGTGGTAGGGCAGCGCGCACAGGCCCGCGGCGGCCAGATATTCGGCGGTCTTCTCGACCCCCTTGCGCGAGGCGCAATAGACGATCCCGGCCTGCCCGGCGCGCGCTTTGGCGAACGCGGTGATCCGCTCGCGCGCGTTTTTCTTCGGCTCGAAAGCCAGCCGCAAATTCGGGCGGTCGAAGCCGCGGATGAAGATCCGCGGACGCGCGCCGGCGCCGAACAGCTTCTCGACGATTTCGGCCTGGGTGGCGGCGTCGGCGGTGGCGGTGAAGGCGGCGAGCTGCACCCGGCCGCCGGCGTTCTCGAGCGCGCGGCGCAGCCCGCCCACCGCCAGATAATCGGGCCGAAAATCATGCCCCCACTGGGCGACGCAATGCGCCTCGTCGACCGCCAGCAGCGACACGCCGACCCGCGCCAGCATCGCGCCGGTCTCGGGCGCCGCGAGGCGCTCGGGCGCGCAATAGAGCAGGCGCAGCCGGCCGTCCCAGAGCTTTTCGCGGATCGCCGCGTTCTCCTCCGGCGTGTTCGCCGAGGTCAGGGCCCCGGCCTCGACCCCGAGATCGCGCAGCTGGGCCACCTGGTCCTGCATCAGCGCGATCAGCGGCGAGACGACCAGCGTCAGCCCCGGCCGCAAGAGCGCCGGCAGCTGATAGCAGAGCGACTTTCCGCCGCCGGTCGGCATGATCGCCATCGCGTCCGCCCCGCCGAGGATCGCCGTCAGGATCTCGTCCTGTCCGGGGCGGAAATCCGGATAGCCCCAGATCCGCCGAAGGGTCTCGCGGGCGGCGTCGAGGCCGGCCGGCGACGACGGCCCGGTCCCGGGCGTCGCGGACGCGGTCCCGGGCGTCGCCGACGCGATCCCGGGCCTCGAGGACGCGGTCCCGGGCGTCGCCGACGCAATCCCGGGCCTCGAGGACGCGGTCTCGGGCGTCGAGGACGCGGTCTCGGGCCTCGAGGACGGGGCGTCGCGCCGCTCGACCCGCGGCTCCGGGCTCTCGCTCGGCGAGCGCTCCGCCCGCAGATCCGTTCGCCGATCCTCCGCCTCCGCCTGCGCCCGCGCCCGCGCCATGCCGCTCGTCTCCGCCCGCTGTCTTCGCCGAGCTGCACCGTAAAAGCCCGCATGCCTCTAGGTCCAGCCGCACAATTGCCGGAACACGGACGCTCTTGAGCCCGCCCCGCTTTTCCAGCGGCGGCTCGCGACGGCGCTGGACGGCGCGCCCCCCGGCCCTCTAGCGTGCCGGCGTCCGAGAGAAAGGCGCGCGCCATGCCACCCCACCCCCCCGGCAAGTCGCTCAAGGCCCTCGGCCTCGACGGGGCTTTGGTCCTCGGCCCCGCGCCCGGGCCCGAGGTCGTCGTGCGCAGCCTCGCGGTCGACAGCCGGAGCGTCGCGCCGGGCGCGCTGTTCGCGGCGCTGCGCGGCGTCGCTCGCGACGGGGCCGAGTTCGCCGGCAAGGCGCTCGACCAAGGGGCCGTGGCGGTCCTGACGGATCTCGAAGGGGCGTTGCTGGCCCGCGCGCACCTGGGCGGCTGGAGCGCGCCTTTTCTGGTGGTCGACAATCCGCGCGCGGCGCTGGCCGAGGCGGCCGCCCGGTTCTACGCCGCCCAGCCGCGCACCATGGCCGCGGTCACCGGCACCAACGGGAAAACCTCGGTCGCCACTTTTTTGCGGCAGATCTGGACGCGCCTCGGCCGCCCCTGCGCAAGCTTCGGCACCACCGGCGTCTCGGCCCGCAACCTGGCCGGCGGCGATCTCGAGCGCGCGCTCAGCCACACCACCCCCGAGCCGGTGGCGCTCCACGCGCTGCTGGGGGAACTGGCGGCGGCCGGCGTGACGCATGGCGCGATGGAGGCCTCGAGCCACGGATTGGCGCAGCGCCGGCTCGACGGCGTGCGGCTGACCGCGGCGGCCTTCACCAATCTGACCCGAGATCATTTCGATTACCACGCCACCGCCCAAGACTACGCGGCCGCCAAGCTGCGGCTGTTCTCCGAGGTCCTGCCGCCGCCGGGCGTCGCGGTGATCAATCTCGACGACCCGCTCGGCCGGGCGGCGGTCGACGTCGCCGAGGCCCGAGGCCTGCGCGTCCTGCCCTTCGGGCGCGCCGCGGGCGAGGACGGTCTGACGCTGCTCGCGCAGGACGCGCATCTGGCCGGGCAGACCCTGCGCCTGCGCTATGGCGGGGTCGCGCGGCGCGTCGATCTGGCTTTGGTCGGCGGCTTTCAGGGCTGGAACGCGCTGGCGGCCGCGGGTCTGGCGATCGGCTGCGGCGAGCCGGCGGACGCCGTGTTCGACGCGTTGCCGAGCCTTTCGGGCGTGCGCGGCCGCATGGAGCTGGCCGCGCGACGGGCCAACGGGGCGGGGGTGTTCGTCGACTACGCCCACACCCCCGACGCGCTGCGCAGCGCGCTCACGGCGCTGCGCGCGCACACGCCCGGCCGCCTGCACGTGGTCTTCGGCGCCGGGGGCGACCGCGATCCGGGCAAACGCCCGTTGATGGGCCGAGCCGCGGCCGAGAACGCCGACCGCCTGATCGTGACCGACGACAATCCGCGTTCGGAAGATCCGGGCAAGATCCGGGTGCAGGTCATCGCCGGCGCGCTGCAGATCGCCGGGTTCTCGGACCGCACCGGCGTGTCCGAGATCGGCGACCGGGCCGAAGCGATCCTGCGCGGCGTCGACGGGCTCGACCCTGGCGACGCGCTGTTGATCGCCGGCAAGGGCCACGAGACGGGCCAAGAGATCGACGGCCGCGTCGAGCCGTTCGACGACGCCGAGCAGGCCCGCGCCGCGGTCGGCGCGCTCGACGGGGTCGAGAACTGGCGCGAGGCGCCCGATCCGCGCTGAAGAGGCGCGCGATCGGCGCTGAACGAGACCCGGCCCGCGCGGCCCCCGAGCGGGTTCCCCGCGCAGCGCCCGCCGTCCGACGCGCGCGCGCGCCGCGCCTGTGCTGGACAGGCGCGCCTGTCGCCGGCTAGACGCGCGCCGATCGGACGAAGCCCGACCGGACCAAGCGAGGCGCAGCCGTTGAACGAGACATCTCCTCCCCTGTGGACCGCGGCCGAATTGGCGGCGGCGACCGGCGGAAAGCTTTCGGGCGACTGGGACGCCGTGTCGGGCGTCGAAATCGACAGCCGCGCGACCGGCCCCGGGGATCTGTTCGTCGCGCTCAAAGGTCCGAACCGCGACGGCCACGACTTTGTGGCGGACGCGCTCGACAAAGGCGCGACCGCGGCTCTGGTGGCGCACAAACCCAAAAAGCTCGAGAAGAAGCAGGGCAAAAAGCCGCCGCTGCTCGCCGTCGCGCCGGACGCCGAGGGCGACACGCTCGGGGCGCTTCGCGCGCTGGCGCAGGCGGCGCGGCGTCGGGCCTGGCGCCTGGCGCCGATCGCGGTCACGGGCTCGGTCGGCAAAACCTCGACAAAGGACATGTTGGCCGCGGTTCTGGCCGATCAGGCTTCGACCCACGCCGCGGTGAAGAGCTTCAACAACCATTGGGGAGTCCCGCTGACGCTGGCCCGCACCCCGGCCGAGACCCGCTACGGCGTGTACGAGATCGGCATGAACGCGCCGGGCGAAATCGGCCCTTTGGTCGAGCTGGTGAAGCCCAAAGCGGCGCTGATCACAGCGATCGCCCCGGTTCATCTCGAGGCGTTCGAGGCGGCGGGGACGGGCTTCGCCGGGATCGCGGCCGAGAAAGCCGCGATCTTCGGCGGGCTGATCGAGGGCGGCGTCGCGATCATCCCGGCCGACGCGCCGCATCAAGAGATCCTGACCGCCGCGGCGCGCGCCGCCGGGGCCGAAATCTGGCGCTTCGGCGAGAACGGGGTCGAGGCGAAACTTTTGTCGGTGCGGCTGAACGGGGTTTCCACCACGGTCGAGGCCGAGCTGTTCGGACAGCGCGCGCTGTTCAAAATCGGAGCGCTCGGGGCGCATTTCGCGCAAAACGCGTTGGCCGCGCTGCTCGCGGTCAAAGCGGTCGGCGCGGACCCCGGGATCGCCGCCCTCAAGCTCGCCGACTGGCGGGCCGTCGACGGCCGCGGGGCGCGCGCCCGACTGGCGCTGCCCGGGGGCGGCGAACTGGTGCTGGTCGACGAGAGCTACAACGCGAACCCGGCCTCGATGCGCGCGGCGATCGCGACCTTCGCGGCCAGCGCGCCGGCGCGGACCGTTTCGGGGGCCGACGGCCGGCGTCTGGCCTTTCTGACGGACATGCTCGAACTCGGAACCGACGCGGGCGCGCTGCACGCCGCGCTGGCCGGCGCCGCGGGGATCGAGACGCTCGACGGGGTCTACACCGCGGGCCCGCTGATGGCGCGTCTCCATGAGGCCCTGCCGCATCGGCTGCGCGGCGGGCATTGCGACGACGCCGAAGCGCTTGCGGATCTGGCGCGGCGCGTGGTTCAAGCGGGCGACGCCGTGATGGTGAAGGGGTCGCTCGGCTCCAGGGCGACGCGGGTGGCCGAGGCGATCGCCGGTCTCGGGGCGCGCGCGACCGACCCCGAGCCCCCCGGCGCGACCGACTAAGCGCGCGCCGCGGCCGCCTTGGGCGCAGGGACGACGCCTCCGGCCGAACACGACGCTGGAACGCCCCGGCGCCCCGGGGGCGCGGCAAGTATTGGGACGGGGATGGGACGCGTCGGCCGCGACCCGGCAGGATCACCGGCAGGATCAAGAGGGGCGGCGGCGCAATGCTCTATTATCTGTTCGTCGAAACCACCGTCGGCGGCGAGCCGCTGCTGTTCGACGTCAATCTGTTTCGCTACATCACCTTCCGCGTGGGCGGGGCCCTGATGACCTCGCTGCTGATCTGCTTCATGCTCGGCAGCCGCGTGATCGATTATTTACGGGTGCGCCAGGGCAAGGGGCAGCCGATCCGCGCGGACGGGCCTCAGAGCCACCTGCTCGAGAAAAAAGGCACGCCGACCATGGGCGGCGTGATGATCCTCGGCGCGCTGACGGTCTCGACGCTGATCTGGGCGCGTCTTGACAACCCGTTCGTCTGGATCGTGCTGATGGTGACGCTCGGCTTCGGCGCGATCGGTTTCGCCGACGATCTGGCGAAGGTGCGCAAATACACGACCGCCGGGATCTCGGCGCGGCTGCGCCTGGTGATCGGGTTTTCGATCGCGGCGACGGCGGCGGGGCTGACGACGCTGAACACGCCCGAGGATCTGCGCCTGCACCTCGCCTTCCCGGTGTTCAAAGACGCCCTGCTCTACCTTTGGTGGCTGTTCATTCCGTTCGCGATGCTGGTGATCGTCGGCTCGGCGAACGCCGTGAACTTGACCGACGGGCTCGACGGTTTGGCGATCGTGCCTGTGATGATCGCGGCCGGCTGCTTCGGCGTGATCTCGTACTTTGTCGGCAACGCCGTGTTCTCGAGCTATCTTCAGCTGCATTTCGTTCCGGGGACCGGCGAAGTCGCGGTGTTTTGCGGCGCTCTGATCGGGGCCGGACTTGGGTTTCTTTGGTACAACGCGCCCCCCGCGATGGTCTTCATGGGCGACACCGGCAGCCTGGCGCTCGGCGGCGGGCTTGGATCGATCGCGGTCGTGACGAAGCATGAAATCGTGCTGGCGATCATCGGCGGCTTGTTCGTTGTGGAAACCCTGTCGGTGATCATCCAAGTCGCCTATTTCAAACGCACCGGCAAACGCGTCTTCCTGATGGCCCCGATCCACCACCATTTCGAAAAAAAGGGCTGGAAAGAACCGACAATCGTCATCCGCTTTTGGATCATTTCGGTGATCCTGGCGCTGATCGGCCTGGCCACACTGAAGTTGCGGTGATTTTGTCGACGCGTCAGCCGAGTCTAGACGCGCAGTTCGAGACGCGTTCGATAACGGCCTCTCGAAAAAAAGCGCCGGCGTCTATCCGTCCACCGGGTTGCGGTGCGAGATCTCGTCCGCGCGCGCCAGCAGCGCTTCGCGGTCGCGCCGGCTTTCGGTGAAGCGGTCGATCGACTCGCGCATGGCCGAGAGCGCCTCGGCGAGGGCCCTGCGGTCGCGCGGACGTTCGACCACGTCCGCCAACGTGTCGTACGCCTCGAGGATCGCGGCGCTCACCTGGGCGTCGTCCCGCGCATGGGCGCGGATCGGCGCGAAGGCAAGATCCAAAAAATCCGCGAAATCGCGCCGCGGCTCCCATAATCGCGGCGCGTCCGCGATGCTGTGCACCTGATCCCCGGCCACGCCGCGCCGCGCGATCAGCGCCAGCCCGTCGGTCAAGCGGTGCACGCAGGCGATCGCGGTGTTCGGATCGTTCACGCCCGGCGACAGCGCCCGCACCGCCACCTCGGCCAGCGCCGACACCTCGAAATGCGCCTCCTGAGCCGGCGAGCGCTCGCTCCCCAGCGTGATCGCCTGGGCGACCAGGCCCGCCGGCACAGCGTCAGACAAGGCCGCGCCCGAGCGCGCCTCGGCCTCGACCCCCTCGACCACCCGCAGCAGCGGCGCGCCCTCGATCACGAAGGCGGCGCTGCGCACCAGCAGCACCAGGCGCACCTTGGCCTCGGCCGCCGCCCGCGCCAGCGTCGTCGCGTCGATCCGCTGCACATAGCCGGCGCGCGTCGCGCACAGCGCCCCCGGATCGGCGCTGCGCTGGAACACCGCCAGCGCCTCCTCGGTCGGCCGTCGGTCGACCGTGACCGCCGGCCCCTCGTCCGACGGGTCCGCTCCGGTCGCAATCCGCTCGACCGCCGCCCGCAGCTGCGCGCCGAGCCGGGTCACCAGCACGTCGGCCTGCATCGACAGGGCGATGTGATGGACGAAATAGATCATCGCGCCGAACGCGACCGCCGCCAGCGCCATCGCCCCCAGCACCGCGGCCGCGTGCGGCGTCGCGTCGTCCTGCGCGCTCAAAAGCCCGATCAGCGCGAACATGAAGGTGCCGACGAAGACGCCCATCACCATCTGAGTGGTCCGGTCGTGCATGAAGAACAGCAAGATCCGCGGCCCGAGTTGCGCCGACATGCTGGTCAGCGCCACGAACACCAGCGAGAACACGATCGAGGCCACGGTCATCATGCCGCCGGCGATCACCGACAGCACCGCCCGCGCCCCGTCGGCGCCGAGCGACAGGGCCAAAGCGGCCTCGGTCAGCCCGCCGGCGTCGTCGAACCGCACCACCAGAAGCGCCAGGACCGTCAGGCCGAGCGTGGTCAGCGTCGGCACGAACCAAAACCCGCCCGCCACGCGATCGACCAGGCGGCGGGCCGCGGCCCAGGCGCGGCCCGAGACGGCGTTCAGACGCGCGCGGAACTCACCCATCCGACCGCATCATCGCCGCCGCCTTTTCGGCGATCATCATCGTGGGCGCGGCCGTATTGCCGCTGGTGATTCGCGGCATCACGCTGGCGTCGACCACCCGCACGCCCTCGAGCCCGCGCACGCGCAAAGAAAGATCCACCACCGAGGCGGGGTCGCCGCCCATCCGACAGGTGCCGACGGGATGGAAAATCGTGGTCCCGATCCGACCGGCCGCCTCGGCCAGCGCGTCGTCGGCGTCGCTGTCGACGCCCGGCAGATGCTCGGCCGGCCGGTGCTTGGCCAACGCCGGCTGCGCCACGATGCGGCGCGTCAGGCGGATCGCGTCGGCCGCCACCCGCCGATCCCACTGCGTCGAGAGGTAATTGGCCCGGATCTCCGGCGCGCGGCTCGGATCCGCCGACAGGATCCGAACATGGCCCCGGCTTTCGGGGCGCAGGTTGCAGACGCTGGCCGTGAAAGCCGGAAAATCGTGTAGCGGATCGCCGAACTTGTCCAAGGACAGCGGCTGCACGTGATATTCGAGATTTGCGGTCGCCATTTTCGGGTCCGACTTGGCGAACGCGCCGAGCTGACTGGGGGCCATCGACATCGGACCGCTGCGGAACAGGGCGTATTCGAGCGCGATGCGCGCCTTGCCCCACAGGGTCGCGGCGCGCTGGTTGAGCGTCTCCACGCCCTCGACGCGATAGACGCAGCGGATCTGCAGATGGTCCTGCAGATCGGCGCCCACGCCGGGCTGATCGAGCAGCGGCGCGAGGCCAAGCCCGGCCAGATGATCCGCCGGCCCGACGCCCGACCGCTGCAAGATCGCCGGCGACCCGATCGCGCCGGCGCATAGCGCCAGCTCGCGCCCGACGCGCGCGTGGGCGGGGCGGCCGTCGACGGTCAGGCTCAGACCGACGGCGCGGCGCCCGTCGAACAGGATGCGGTCGACCTCGGCATGGGTGACCACGCGCAGGTTCTCGCGCAAGCGCGCGGGCTCGAGAAAGGCCTGGGCCGCGTTCCAACGCCACCCGCCCCGCTGGTTCACACGGAAATAGCCGACGCCTTCGTTGTCGCCGCGGTTGAAGTCGTCGGTCGCCGGCAGCCCTGCTTCGACGGCCGCGTCGCGAAACGCGTCAAGAATCTTCCAGCTCAAGCGCTGGGCCTCGACACGCCATTCTCCGCCCTGGGCGTGCAGATCGTCCGCCCCCTCGGCATAGTCTTCGTGGGCTTTGAAATACGGCAGCACGTCCTCCCAGCCCCATCCCTCGCAGCCGAGTTGACGCCAGTGTTCATAGTCGGCCGCTTGGCCGCGCATGTAGATCATGCCGTTGATCGACGAGCAGCCGCCGAGGACCCGTCCGCGCGGGTAGAGGATGCTGCGCCCGCCAAGCCCGGGCTCCGCCGCGACCCGATAGCCCCAGTCGGTGCGCGGATTGCCGATGCAGTACAGATAGCCGACGGGGATGCGCACCCAGACATAGCGGTCGTCGCCGCCCGCCTCGACCAGCAGCACCCGGGTGCGCCCGTCGGCCGAGAGGCGATTCGCCAACAAGCAGCCCGCCGAGCCCGCCCCGACGATCACCACGTCCCACGTTCCGAGATCGAGCGCCTCC
>CAZBIG010000085.1:0-1289 GCA_964491865.1 uncultured Neomegalonema sp.
CGACGGCGACGATCTCCTGCGCGGCGGCGGCGGTCGCGACAGCCTCTCGGGCGGGGCCGGCGACGACACGCTGAGCGGCGATCCGGGCGCCGACACGATCGACTGCGGCACGGGCGCCGATGTCGCGGTCTTCGGCAACCCGATCTCCACCTACACCATCGCGACCGACGGCGACGCCGTCCTCGTTACCCGCACGCGCGACGGCACCACCGACCGCCTGACCGGCATCGAGACCATCGAGTTCTCGAGCGGCTTCATCCTGACCGCGGACCTCTTCACCACCACCCCGCGGGTCTTCGACGGCACGCCGCGCGCCGACAGCCTCACCGGCACCGCGGGCGACGACATCCTCGACGGGCTCGGCGGCGTCGACACGCTCCGCGGCGGCGCGGGCGACGACACGCTCGCGGGCGGCGCCGGCGACGACAGCCTCGACGGCGGCGACGGCGCGGACCTGCTGTTCGGCGACGACGGCGCGGTCGATCGCGCGGGCGGCGTCGCGCAGGCGGTCGGCGGAGCCGCCGACGGCGACGACCGGATCGCCGGCGGCGCCGGCGACGACCTGGCCTTCGGCGGCGGGGGCGACGACCGGATCGACGGCGGCGCGGGCGCGGACGCGTTGGTTGGCGATCTGGGGTCCCGGACCGCCGAGAACGGCGACAGCACGCTCCAAGACACCACGCTCCGTGGCGGAGCGACGTCGACGAGCGGCTCGGACACCCTGATCGGCGGGTCCGGGGCGTCGACGCTGATCGGCGGCGGAGGCGACGACTCGCTCCGGGCGGGCGGCGCGCCGGAAGACGCCGTCGTGGCGCTGGGCGACGGGGGATCGATCGTCGAACAGGCCGACGGGGCCTTCGAAATCGAGGCTTTGACGGGGGCGGGCGCCGACACGATCGTCTCGGGCGCGGCCGACGATCTGCTGATCGGCGGGGGCGGCGGAGATTCGCTGACCGCCGGCGACGGCGCCAATACGGCGGTCGGGGACGGGGCCGTGATCAGCGGTCGGGACGGGGCGGTCGACCGCGTCGTCGCGACAGGCGACGGCGGCGCCGACACCGTCATCGGCGGATCCGGCGCCGACACCCTCCTCGGCGGCGGGGGCGACGACCGGATCGCGGCGGGCGGCGGCGACGATCTCGCGCTCGGCGACGACGGGGTCTACGAAGCCCAGGAGCAACGGCTCGAAAGCGCCGGCGGCGCCGGCGACGACGCGATCGATCTCGGCGGCGGGGACAATGTCGCCCTCGGCGGCGCGGGCGACGACCAGATCGCCGCGGGCGACGGCG
>CAZBIG010000085.1:1389-9814 GCA_964491865.1 uncultured Neomegalonema sp.
AGCGGCTCGAGAGCGCCGGCGGCGCCGGCGACGACGCGATCGATCTCGGCGGCGGCGCCGACGTCGCGATTGGCGGCGCGGGGGCCGATCGGATCGATCTGGGCGGCGACGCGTCGGACGACGTCGCCCTCGGCGACGACGGGGCGGTCGATTTCGACGCCGGGGCCGTCGTGGCGATCGAGACCGACGCGGCGGCGGGCGGCGGCGACGACACGATCATCGCCGGCGCCGGGGACGATCTGGCGTTCGGCGGCGGCGGCTCCGACTCGGTGTCCGGCGGCGACGGCGCGGACATCGTGCTGGGCGACGACGGCGTCGCGACGCTGTCGGGCGCGTCCGACGAACCGCTGATCACGCGCCTGGAGCGTCTCGACGCCACGACCGGAGCCTTCGGCGACGACGGGCTGTCGGGCGGCGCCGGCGCCGACCTGGTGATCGCGGGCGACGGCGACGACACGATCTCGGGCGGCGACGACGCCGATCTGCTGTCGGGCGACCAAGCCTCGGTCGTGCGGCTCAGCCCGGACGAGATTCGCGTCAGCGCCGAGCGCATCGACGAGAGCGGGTCCGACCTGATCGAGGGCGGCGCCGGACGCGACGTGATTTACGCCGGAGCCAACGGTCTCAGCGACGTCATCCCGAACGACGGCTCGAACGACCTCGTCGTCCCGACGGGCATTCGCATCCAGGCGGCGACCGCGAGCACGGCGCTGTTCTCGAGCGGCTTCAGGTTCTCGGGCGCCTTCGACAATTTGCTGGACCTGTTCGACGACGAGGACGAAGACGAAGAGATCCTGCCGGTCCCCGCGGAGGCGGCGGCGTTGCTGGGCCTGCTGACCGAAGAGGAGCTGCTCGCCATCACCGCCGGGGTCAGCGCCGCCGCCGATTACTTGGTGGTGGGCGACCAGAGCGACACCGATCTCGAATTCTTCACCGGCGGCTATCTGAACGACGAGACGACCGGGACGCCGAACGCCGAGGAAGGCGCGTCGGTCGACGATCTCGCGCCCGCGCCCGAGGCGGCCCTCGAGGCGCGACGGGCGGCGGTGCGCTATGGCGGCGACGTGCCCGTGCCGCCCGGCGAGACCGTCGCGATGCTCGGCGCCGCCGAGGGCTTCGAGGGCGCGGCGTTCGTGGCCGTGGCGTCCGCCGCCGCGACCCCGAGGCCGGACGCTGAGGAGACCGCGACCGGCTTGACCCCGAGCCTCGCGCTGGCCGCCGCGGCTTCGGCCGCCCGGCCGTCGAGGACCGCGGCGACCGCGGCGACCGGCCTGCGGCGGCGCATGATCTACGACCCCGCGACGGGTCAGATGCGGTCCGCCGACTGAGACGATCCGCCCGCCGCGCGCGCCGCGGCGGGCGACCGCCGTCGCCCGCGCCTGGCCGGATCCGGGCGCGCCTTGGGCGCGCTCGACGCGACGCGCCAGCCGGCGGGGCGCGTCGGCGGGGCGCGACGGCGCTGTCGCGACAGCGGCGACGACGCATGGGCCGACAGCGCGTTTGATCGCGCGCTTTCATCCCTGCGCGGCCAAGTCGCGCCGCTTTCTTTTCGAAACGGTCGTTTTCAGAATTGCGGCGCGTGGAGATCCGCCTGAGCGTGAGGCGAGATGTTGCGCGAGTTCCGGGCCGGCGCCCCGTCGTCCGGACCGCGTCCCTTTTGCGATCGGCATGAGGAGCCACAGCGTGACCGCGCCCGTGATCATCGACGCGCTGCAGTACGCGAACTGGTCGGAACAGATCTTCCGCCAGATGCGGCGCGCCGACCTGGCCGCGGTCCACGCCACCCTCGCCTATCACGAGACCTTTCGAGAGGCGGTGGACGAAATCGCGCGCTGGAACGCGCGCTTCGCCGCCCATGCCGATCTCATCGCGCCCGCCCGCTCGGCCGACGATGTCCGGGCGATCCACGCCTCCGGCCGCACGGCGGTTCTGTTCGGCTTCCAGAACCCCTCGCCGATCGAAGGCGACATCGGATTGATCGAGATCTTCGCGACGCTCGGCCTGCGCTTCATGCAGCTCGCCTATAACACCCAGTCGTTGTTGGCGGCGGGGTGGCAGGAGCTCGAGGACGGCGGCGTCACTCGGTTCGGCCGCGAAGCGATCGCGGAAATGAACCGGCTCGGCGTCGCCGTCGACATGAGCCATGCAGGCGCGCGCTCGGCGCTCGAGGCGATCGAGCTCTCCGACCGTCCCGTGTCGATCACCCACGCCAACCCGCGCTGGTGGCGCGACACGGCGCGAAACGTTCCCGACCCGGTGATCGGCGCCCTCGCCGAGACCGGCGGGATGCTCGGCTTTTCGCTCTATCCCCATCATCTGGCCGGCGGCTCGGACTGCAGGCTCGAGGACTTCTGCGCCATGGTCGCCCGCACCGCCGAGCGGCACGGCGCAGGCTGCCTGGGGATCGGGTCCGACCTTTGCCAGGGGCGACCGGACGAGACGGTGTCCTGGATGCGCTCGGGCCGCTGGCGCAAGGCGCCGCCCGATCCGTCGGCCGTCTTCCCCCCGCAGCCGAGCTGGTTCGAAAGCAACGAAGACCTGCCCGGCGTCGCGGACGGCCTGCGGGCCGCGGGCTTCGACGCCGAGGAGACCGCCGCGATCATGGGCGGGAATTGGCTGCGCTATTTCGAAGCGGTTTTCACGACGGCCGACAGCCGGCGTCCGAGCGAGGGGGGGGATCATGAGCGCTGAAGCGACGATACCGGGCGCGCCCGACGCGTCTGCGGCGATCGGGGGGCTCGTCCCGGCGACGCGCGCGCCGAACGCCGATCACGCGCGGACGCTGGCGACGGCCCAGACGCCGCGCCGCAAAGCGCTGCGCCCCGCCTCGGAGGTGATGCGGTTGGCGCGCATGGGGGCGGCTTTTCCGACGCGGCTCAGCTTTCTGCCGACCCTGCTTCGTCGCTTGGCCGCCGAGCGCGTTCGAACGACGCGGGCGCTGTGGGAGATCGACGCCGAGGGCGTCGGGCGCGCGGTCTACACCTTGCGGCTCGGCGGCCGGCCTTACAGCCTCGTGGCGTTCTCCTCGCCTCTGCCGCCGGAGCTGCGCTCGGACCGGGTGATCGCGGACGCTTGGGACGCCACCTTCGCCCTGGTCGACGGCGCGCCGGACGGGCGCGACCTCGCCCGGCTCGCGGCGAACGCGCCGCTTCAGGAAGGCGGCCGTCTTACCGAACGCGAGCTGATCCTGAGCCGCGCCAACCGATCGCAACGGGCGTTCACGCATGCGCTCGAGCGCCTGGCGGCGGGGCGGCGCCCGGACCCGTCCGTGCTGTCCGGCGTCGGCTATCTGATGCGCACGACCGCCGTGTACGGAAACGGCAAGTTCGGCATCGCCGACCGAGAGGTGGTGGCGTCGCGTCCGGGTCTGGGCGGGCCTTTCCAAGCGGAGATGCTCGCGGTCTGGCTGATCCGAGAGTTCACGGTCGACCTGGTCGAGCATCTCGCCCGGGCTCAGAACCCCGAGGCCGCGACGCGGCTGTCGCCGGATGAGCGCCGCGCCCTCGGGGTGGGCAACTCGACCGGGCTCGGAATGGCCCCGTTCCTGGTCAATCATCCGGTTCTCGTGAACGCCTGGGCGCGGACGCGCGAGACCGCCCTGGCGCGGGTGCGTGAAACCCCGACGCTCGACCCGTCCACCTGGGCCCGGGCCCGCGCGCTGTTCGACCGGGCGGCGCGCCATTTGTCCGAATGGCGGGTCGAGGATCCGACCCAGTCGGCCCGGATCGCCACGCTCGAAGCCGAATGGGCCGAGGCGGTCCAGTTGGCCGACGCGCTGCTGGCGGGGCCGGCCCCGTGGGACGCTCTGATGCGCGCGGCTGAGGACTGGTCGCTTGAAACCCAAGAGCTGCTGGTCGCGCTGGCGCTCGAAACCCATCCGGAGATGGTCGACCCGCTGACCGCCGAGATGGCTTGCGACGAAGGGCTGTCGCTCGACCGCGCGATGAGCATGGGGGCGCTTCGTCAACGCCTGGCCGAATCGTATCGCTGGGCGCTCGAGACCGACGCCGCGGCGGACGAGACCTATTTTTGGTATGTTTCCGAAGAGAAGCTCGAACCGCGTTTTGGTCTCCGCGGCGTCGACCCGGGCGACGATCGCGAATCGCCGCTCGACATCGCGCGCCAAGCCGCGGCGCTGGCGCGGGACGCCGCCGAAGCGCCGGACGAGGAGCCCGTGGCCGCGTTCCTCGCGCGGCGCCCCGCGCACCGAGCCATCGTCCGTCGCGTCCAGGGCGCGGCGGCCCATCCGTACGCCGAGATCCAAGGAAACCTGATCGGCGCCGCGTGCCGCCCGATCGATCTGTTGCGGTTCAAGCTCGCGTTTCTCGGCGCGTCGCATTTCGACCCGAAATCGGATCGTTGGACCCGGATCTCGCTGGCGCGCGGCGCGCCGACGGCGACGGACGTCGCGGAAGGTCGCGGCGGGGATTGGTCGCCGATCTTCGGTCTCGACCCCGGCTCGGCCGTTTGAGCTGGTCGCGCAACGAGGTCGGGGCCTTGCTGACGCGGGCGAGCGTGGGGGCCGGGCTGCCCCACGGCCTGGCTGTCGACGTGGCCGCCGGCGGCCTCTGGCTGTTGGATCGCGGCGCGGACGGCGCGCGCGCGGTGCTTGACGGCCTGAACGCCGCGGCCGGCCGAACCGGGAGCGAACCGTCCGGTTTTTGCGCGGCGGTTGACGGGCCGGGGTTTTTCGATCGTATTCTAATCGAGCGGATCGGCACGCAGTGGCGGCTTACGGCCGTCGACGCGCCCTTGTTGGCGATCGGCCTCGCGGGCGCGGCATCGGCGGCCGAGGGGACCTCGGGGGCCGAGGGCGCCGTGGCGCTGCGCGCGGACGACGGGCCTTGCCGGCCCGAGGCGCCGCCGCGCCCCGGCGCGGACCTGGTCGCCGAACATGTCTCGGCGGCTGCGCCGCCGCGGCCTCGGCTGACGCGCTTGTCGATCGACCCCGAGGTCGCGCAAGGTTTGCGCGATTACGGCGTCAAGACGCTGACGCCGGCGAGCGACGCGTCGCGCCTGTCCGGCGCCGGAGCCGGCCTTCGCGACGGCGACTGACGCGAGAGACGATCGAACTGAGCGACGGAGAGCGCGTGACGGACATCACCCTGACCCTTGACGAAGTGGAGACGCTGGCGCGGGACGCGCTCATCGGGGCCGGAGCCTCGGAGACCGCGGCGGCGTCGGTCGCCCGCTCGACCCGCGCCGCCGAGCGCGACGGCGTGCGCAGCCATGGGTTGCTGTATGTCCCGATCTACGCCGAGCATGTCGCGTGCGGAAAGGTCGACGGCGAAGCGGCGCCGTCGGTTTCCCGGCCCCGACCCGGCGCGGTGCGGGTCGACGCGGCGAACGGGTTCGCGCACCCCGCAATCGACGCCGGGTGGGAGGCGTTCATCGACGCGGCGCGCCAAAACGGCGTGGCGGCGCTCACCTTGCACAATTCCTATAACTGCGGCGTGCTCGGGCATCACGCCGAGCGGATCGCCGAGGCGGGGCTTGTCGGCCTGTGCTTCACCCACGCGCCGGCCTCGATCGCGCCGGTGGGCGGTCGCCGGCCCGTGGTCGGCACCAACCCGTTCGCTCTGGCTGCCCCGGGGGCCGACGGCGCGGCGCCCTTCGTGATCGATCAGTCCGCGAGCGTGGTCGCCAAGTCCGAAATCCTGCTTCGGGCGCGCACCGGAGAACCGATCGAACCGCATTGGGCCAACGACGCGGACGGGGCGCCGACCACCGACGCGGCCGAAGCGCTCAAGGGCTCGATGGCCCCGGCAGGGGGCGTGAAAGGTTTCGGCGTCGGCCTGACCGTCGAAGTGCTCGCCGCGTGCTTGGCGGGCGCGGTCGCCAGCCGAGACGCAAGCCCGTTCTCGGGAACCGCCGGCGGGCCGCCCGCCACCGGACAATGTTTTCTCGCCTTCGACCCCGAACCGCTTGGCGGCTCCGGTTTCGGCGACCGGCTTGACGCTTTGGCGTCGGCGATCGCCGAGCAGGACGGCGCGCGACTGCCCGGGGCCCGGCGCCTGGCCGCCCGCGCGCGCACATCGGTCGACGGCGTGACCGCAGACGAGACGCTCCTCGCCAAAATACGACATTTTTGCTGACCAAAGTGTCGCTTTTGAGCTATGAGCGTCTATTGTAATCCGTGCGTTCGTCTCGCTTGAGAGGCGACGGCGGATCGCCGCCCGGCTGCAGCCGGGCGAGAATAAAGATGGGAGAAGAGATGAAGTTCCTCAAAACGGCTATGGCCTCCGCTCTGGCGGCAGGCGCCGCTTTCGCGGCCGCCCCGGCGTCGGCGACCGAGTGCGGCACCGGCGACCGAATCACGATCGCTGAGATGACCTGGCTGTCCGCGGGCACCATCGCGCACGTGACCCAAAAAATCCTCGCTGACGGCTACGGCTGCAACGCCGAGATCGTGCCGGGCGACACCGTCCCGACCGCGACCTCGATGCTGACCAAGGGCGAGCCCGACATCGCGCCCGAGCTTTGGACCTCGACCGCCGCGTCGATCTGGGCCCAAATCAAAGAGAAGGGCAACGTGTACAAAGCCGGCGAGATCTTCTCGGATGGCGGCCAAGAAGGCTGGTGGATTCCCGACTACGTCGCTGAGCAGCACCCTGAGGTCAAGTCGATCGAAGATCTGAAAGCGAACGCTGCGATCTTCGAAGAAGTGGCCGCGGGCGGTAAAGGCCGTCTGTACGGGTGCCCGCCGGGCTGGGGTTGCGAGATCATCACGAACAACCTGTTCGCCGCGCTCGAGCTGGGCGACGAATACGAGCTGTTCAGCCCGGGCTCGGGTGAGAACCTGAAGGCGTCGTTCGCCCGTCAGGTGACCCGGAAGCAGCCGATCGTCGGCTACTATTGGGGCCCGACGGCCGTTATCGGCAAGTACAACCTGGTTCGGCTCGATATGCCGGAGCACGACGCCGAGAAGTTCCAGTGCTTGACCGATAAGAACTGCGAGAACCCGCAGGTCACCGGCTGGGCGCGCGGCGAAGTCGCCGTGGCCGTGACCACCGATCTGCGCGACAAGGCGCCGGATGTCGCCGAGTTCTTGGGCAAGCTGCAGTTCCCGAACGACGACATCAGCGCGGTTCTGGCCTGGGCTGACGACAACAAAGCGTCGAACGAGGAAGCGGCCGAGTACTTCCTTAAGAACTATGAAGGCGTGTGGACCGCGTGGGTTCCGGCCGACGTCGCCGACAAGGTGAAGGCGTCGCTCTAAACGCGCCGTCTCGCGACGCGTCGCTTCCGGCGGCGCGTCGCATCAAACTTGCAGGGCCGGGCGTCGCATGCGCCCGGCGTTTTTCTTAGACGATTGATCCTCTTTAGCTCTTTCGCGTTTCAGCAAGACGCAGCACGCTGAGATCAGATCGTCGCTGCGCTCCACCGGCCAGACCGGGGCGCACCGAACCTCCAGCGACGTAAGGAGACTCTGATGGCGTCGAACTTCCCCGAACTGATCGACACGCGAGACCTGCGGATCGCGATCGACGACGGCTTCAACTGGGTGGTGCTGAATTTCGGCGAAGCCTTGGAGCTCGCCTTTCTGCCAGTTCTCCGGCTGCTGCTGGCGATGGAGAACTTTCTGCAGTGGCTGCCCTGGTGGATCGTGCTGCTGACCTTGACCGGCCTCACCTACGCCGCGTCGCGAAGCTGGAAGGCGACGGTCGCCACGGCGGTGATGATGTTCCTGATGGGGCTGATCGGCATCTGGGACGCGGCGATGGCGACGATCGCGCTGATGCTGACGGCGACGCTGCTGGCCGTGATCATCGGCGTGCCGGTCGGGATCGGCATGTCGCGCTCGAACACCATGGAGCAGATCACGCTGCCGGTGCTCGACATCATGCAGACGATGCCGATCTTCGTGTATCTGATCCCCTTCGTCATGCTGTTCGGCCCCGGTAAGATCCCGGCTCTGCTGGCCACCATCGTGTTCGCGATCCCGCCGGTGATCCGCCTCACCAATCTCGGCATCCGCCAGGTCGACGCGGAAGTGATGGAGGCCGTCACAGCCTTTGGCGCGACGCCGCGGCAACGCTTGTGGACGGCTCAGGTGCCGCTGGCGCTGCCGACGATCATGGCGGGCATCAACCAGACCACGATGATGGCGCTGTCGATGGTTGTCATCGCCTCGATGATCGGGGCCGGCGGCCTCGGCTATCAGGTGCTTCAGGGCATCCAGCGACTCGAGATCAGCCGCGGCCTGCTGGCCGGCTTGGGGATCGTGTTCCTGGCGATCATTTTTGACCGCATCGCGCAGTCTTATGGACGTCGCGTGCAACAGCACCTGAAAATCGGAGGCTGACCCTATGGCCCCTAAAGACGCGATGACCGCGCCGAAAGTGTCGCTGCAGAACATCTACAAGGTGTTCGGCCCCGATCCCGACAGCGTCATGCCGATGATCCGCGACGGCGCCGACAAGCA
>CAZBIG010000086.1:0-9780 GCA_964491865.1 uncultured Neomegalonema sp.
CGTCGCGCCCGACCACCTCGGCGATCTCGTCCGAGACGATCGAGCCGCCGATCGGCTGGTACCCCGACGACAACCCTTTCGCGATGGTCATGATGTCGGGCCGGATGCCGAAGGTGTCCGACCCGAACCACGCGCCGGTGCGGCCGAAGCCGGTGATCACCTCGTCCGCGATCAACAGGATCTCATGCGCGTCGCAGATCCGCTGGATCTCGGCCCAATAGCCCTCGGGCGGCACGATGACGCCGCCCGCGCCTTGGATCGGTTCGGCGATAAAGGCGGCGACGCGCTCTTCGCCGAGCTGCTCGATCGCCTGCGCCAGCTCGCGCGCGCGGGCCAGCCCGAACTCCTGCGGGCTCATCTCGCCGCCTTCCAGCCACCAGTTCGGCTGGCCGATATGATGCACGTTCGGGATCGGAAGCCCGCCCTGCGCGTGCATCGCCTGCATCCCGCCCAGCGACGCGCTGCCGACGCTCGAGCCGTGATAGGCGTTGCGCCGCGCGATCAGGATGTTCTTCTCAGGCTTGCCGAGCATCGCCCAATAGTGCCGCACCAGCCGGATGTTCGTGTCGTTCGCCTCGGACCCGGACCCGGCGAAGAACACCTTGTTCAGATGCGCCGGCGCCAGCTCGGCCAGCCGCGCTGCCAAGGCGATGACGGGCGGGTGGCTGGTCTGAAAGAACAAGTTGTAATAGCAGAGTTCTTTGATCTGGCGCGCGGCGACCTCGGCCAATTCTTCACGCCCATAGCCGATATTGACGCACCAGAGCCCCGACATGCCGTCGAGGATCCGCTCTCCCTGACTGTCGGTCAGCCAGACGCCTTTGGCGCTCGTGATGACGCGCGCGCCCTTCGCGCCGAGCGCGTTGTTGGCGCTGAACGGATGCATGTGGTGCGCCGCGTCGAGGGCCTGCAGCTCGGCGGTCGGCGGGTGGTTGGTGATCACCGTCATCGGACGCATCCTTCTCGCGCGCGGCGTCTAAACGTTGAGGAGAAGGTGCTCCCGCTCCCACGGCGAGATCTCCCGATGGAACGCCCAAAGCTCGTGCCGCTTGATCGCTTCGAACATCATGCAGAAGCGCGGACCGAGCAGCTCGCGCAGCGCCGTCGCCTTTTCGAACCGCGCGAGCGCCGTCTCGAGCCCTTGCGGCAGCGCGGCGCGTTCGAGCTCGGATTCGCCGGCTTCGGGCGCGTCGGGTTCGACCGCGTTCTCGACGCCGAGCAGTCCGACGGCGAGGCTGGTGGCGATCGCGACATACGGGTTGCAGTCGATCCCGATCACGCGGTTCTCGACCCGCCGGTTTTCCGGCGGCGCGTTCGGCACGCGGAGCCCGGTCGCGCGGTTGTCGTTGCCCCAGGCGAGGTTGCGGGGCGCGCTGCCGCCGGTTTCGATTTCAAAACGGCGATAGGAGTTCACATAAGGCGCGACCAGGGCCATCGCATCCATCAAGTAGCGCTGCGCGCCGCCGACGAAATGGCGAAACAGCTCGGACGGCTCTCCGTCCTCTCGCGTGAACAGGTTCCGACCCGACGCGATGTCGATCACGCTCTGATGCAGGTGCATGGCGCTGCCGGGCTGATCGCGCATCGGCTTGGCCATGAAGGTCGCGAACATGTTGTTCTTCAGCGCCGCCTCGCGGATCGTGCGTTTGAAATAAAACACGGTGTCCGCCAGCCGCAGCGCGTCGCCATGCGGCAGGTTGATCTCCATCTGTCCAGCGCCGTCTTCTTGGATGACGCTCTCGATCGGCAGGCCCTGCTTTTCAGCGAAATCATAGATAGTGTCGATCACCGGCCCGTATTCATCGACCGCGACCATCGAATACGGGCGGCGCGACTGACCGACCCGCCCGGTGCGGCCCACCGGAGGCTCGATCAAGTCGATCGGATTGGGGTTCGGCTGGATCAGGTAAAATTCGATCTCCGGCGCGACGACCGGCGCCCATCCCTTCTCGTGATACCGCGCGATGACGCGCTTCAGCACGTTGCGCGGCGCGAAATCGACGGGCTCGCCGCCCCGAGTTTCGCAGTCGTGGATCACCTGCAGGGTCGGGTCGTCGGCCCAGGGCACGGCGCAGGCGGTGGCGAGATCCGGCCGCACGACCATGTCGCTCTCGGCCCACTGATTCTCGATCTCCATGTCGACGTCGTCGCCCTGCACGGCTTGATAGAAAATCGACACGGGCAACGAGATCGAGCCGTCCGGCCGAAACTTGTAGAACGGCATGGCCTTGCCGCGCGACATGCCGACCAGGTCGGCGACGATGCACTCGACCTCTTCGATACGGCGCGCGCCCAAGTAACTTATGAAATGCGGCGGCAGCTTTTCAAGCCAGAGATCGACGCTCGAATTCTCGCCTTCGGTCGCCATCGAAAAAACTCGCTGATACGAGCCAAGGATCGGGCGCGACCTCGCTCTCGCCCTCCGGTTTTGGCAGCGCGACTGTGATCAAACGCGAAAATCTGTCAAGCGCGGCCCGCAGGCCAGCAGGCCTACCCGCCGGGCCGAAGTTCGAGATCCGGGATCGGGGGTCGAGCGGACCTGCACTCTTTTGTTGCAAGGCGCGAAGATTTGATCGACGCTCATGCAGACGCGCGTAAAAGCGCCGCGAATTGATGAGGGGGCCAGCATGTCGCAAACACGGATCAGTCGCCGCGCGGCGCTCTACGGCGGGGCCGCGCTCGGCGTGTCGCTGACGCTGCCGGGCAAAGCGTTCGCCGACGCCGGCACGGTCAACTTCTATAATTGGGACACCTATATCGGTGAGACGACCCTCGCCGATTTTAAAGCGGCGACAGGGATCAATGTCCGCTACGACTTGTTCGCGGACAATCAAGAGCTTTTCGCCAAGATCCGCAACGGCAACCCCGGTTACGATTTGATCGTGCCGACGAATGACTTTGTCGAGCGGATGATCCTGGCGGACATGCTGGTCCCGCTCGACCATTCGAAAATCCCGAACAAGAAGAACATCGGCAAAGCGTTCCTCGACCCCCAACACGACCCGGGTCGCAAGTACACGATGCCGTATATGTGGGGCACGATCGGGATCGGCTATCGCAAGTCCGCCTTTGACGGCGTGCCGGACAGCTGGAAGTGGCTCTACGACGACGCCACGCACAAAGGCGCGATGGTGATGCTGAGCGAAGCCACCACGGTCATGCAGCTCGGCCTCAAATATCTCGGCAAGTCAATGAACGACTGGTCGGATGAAAACATCGCTCAGGTCGAGGCGCTGATCACCAAGCAAAAACCGAATTTGGCCGGCTTCGCCGAAGACAATGGACAAGACCTGCTGCTGAGCGGCGATGTCGATCTGGCGATGGAGTGGAACGGCGACATTCTGCAAGTGCAGGAAGAAGACGACGATATCGCCTATGTGGTGCCGAAAGAAGGCGGCCTGATTTGGGAGGATGACCTCTGCATTCCCAAAGACGGTCCAAACCCGGACGGCGCGCACGCTCTGATCAACTTCCTGCTCGACGCCGAAGTCGGCCGAGACATCGCCGATTTCATTCAGTACGCGACGCCGAACGCCGCCGCCAAGGCGCTGATGGACGACGCGTACACGACCAATCCGGCGATCTTCCCGTCAGACGAGACGCTCGCCCAAAGCGAAGTTCCGCTGTTCCCGGGGCAGGAGTGGATCGAGAAAATCGAGGCGTCCTGGACTCGCATTCTGGCGAGCTAAGGCGCGTCGTCGCCCCTTGGTCGGCGGAGCGCGGCGGCTCCGTCGGCCCCTCACCGAGCCGCCCGGGGTCGGCATGAACGGATCGCCCACGCGCAAGCTGTTTTTTTGGATCGCATTCGCTCCGACCACGTTGTGGCTGGCGATCTTCTTTTTCTTCCCCCTCGTCATCATCGGCCTGTACAGCTTCGGCGAAAACATCTCTCTCACCGAGATCGCCGTCACCGGGACCCTCGACAATTACGCGCGGATCTTCGAGCCGCCGATCCCGAAAGTCTTGTGGGAGACGGCTTGGGTGACGAGCCTGGCGACGCTGATCTGCCTGGTGGTCGCGTTTCCGGTCGCCCTGGTCATCGCCACCGCCAGCCCCAGCTCGAAACCTTGGCTTTTGCTGGTCGTGATCTTGCCGTTCTTCACGAATTTGGTGATCCGAGCCGTCGCGTTCGAAAGCGTGCTCGGGGTGCGCGGGCCTCTGAACGAGAGCCTCGGCGCGCTGTGGGGGCTGCTCGACGGCGCGCTTGACGCGATCGGGCTCGGGTCCTTCGCGCTGATCGGCGACGCCTACGAGCCCTTCCGCCTAACCAGCACTTACGCCGGCGTGATCCTCGGCCTGGTCTTCGTCCACCTGCCCTTCACGGTGCTGCCGATCTACGTGGCGCTCGAGCGGCTGGACCGCTCGTATCTCGAGGCGAGCCTGGATCTCGGCGCCAGTCAGCTGCGGACGGTCTACGCGATCCTGCTTCCGCTGACCTCGGCGGGGCTCGGGGCGGCGGTGATCATCACGTTCATTCCGATGCTCGGCTCGTTCATCATCCCGGCGCTGATCGGCAAAAGCAAAATCTTCCTGCTCGCCAACGTGATCGAGCGCGATTTCAAAGACGCCAATAACTGGCCGAACGGGGCCGCCATTTCGATGCTTCTGCTGCTGGTCACCTTCATCGTGCTCGCGGCGCAATCGGCCGCCGCCTTGAACCAAGAGCGGAAACGTCATGTCGGAGATTGAAGCGCCGCGATTTCACGCCGGCGGCGCGGCGACCCGGCGGCGCCGGGCCGAGCGACCCGGCCCCTTCGACTACGCCCGCAAGACGCCGATGCGCATTATCTTCGCGTTGACGGGTCTGTTCTTGTTCGCGCCGCTTGTTTTCATGGTCGTGTACTCGTTCAACGACGCCAGACGTCTGAGCACGCTGGAATGGAAAGGGTTCACGACCCGACATTACGAGGCTGCGCTGAACGACTTCACCCTGGTCGAAGCCCTGACCAATTCGCTGACGATCGCGGTGATCTCCACGCTGTTCGCGGTCGCGCTCGGCCTGCTGACCGCGATCGTGCTGTGGCGTTTCCGTTTTCGCTTCAAGCCGCTCTATGACGGCGCGGTCGCCTTGCCGATCGTGATCCCAGAGATCTGCATGGGCGTCAGCCTGAACGCGTTCTTTTGGACGATCGGGCTTTATGAATACTCGAACGCGCCTTGGCCGTTCAATCTGACGACGATTATTCTCGGGCACATCACTTTCTCTTTTCCCTTCGCGGCGATGGTCATTCGCGCGCGGCTCGCGAGCTTTAATCCAGAGATGGAGGAGGCCGCCACGGACTTGGGAGCTTCGGAATGGCGGGTCTTCACCGATATCTTGCTGCCCCATATCGCGCCTGGCTTGATCGCAGCGGCTTTGCTGGCCTTCGCGCTCTCGCTCGACGACTTCGTAATCACCTTCTTCACCGCCGGGCCGTCGAACGTGACCTTCCCGCAAAAAGTCTATTCGGCGGCCAGCAAGCGGGGGCTGACGCCGATGCTGGCGGCCGCCTCGACCATGATCATCCTGCTCACCATCATCGCGACGGCGGTCGCGATGCGGCTTCAGTCGCTGAAAGACGCCCCCGAATGACCGGCGCCCCCACCCCGTCCGGCGGCGCGGCCCCGATCATCTCTCTGCGCGGCCTGCGCAAAAACTTCGGCTCGTTTCAGGCCCTCGACGACGTGTCGCTCGACGTCTTTCCCTGCGAGATCCTGGCCCTGCTCGGGCCGTCCGGCTGCGGGAAGTCGACGTTGCTGCGGCTGATCGCAGGCTTCGAGACGCCCTCTGAAGGCGCCGTCGAAATCGACGGCGTCGATATGGCGACGACGCCGCCCAATCGCCGGCCGGTCAACATGGTGTTCCAATCCTACGCGGTGTTCCCGCATATGAGCGTGGAACGGAACATCGCCTACGGGCTCAAGATGGAGGGCGCGCCCCCCGCCGAGATCGAGCGGCGCGTCGACGAGGCGCTCGCCCAAGTCCGCCTCAGCGATTTCCGCGCCCGCAAGCCCGACCAGCTGTCGGGCGGGCAGAGACAGCGGGTCGCGCTGGCGCGCGCGTTGGTGAAGCGCCCCAAGGTGCTGCTGCTCGACGAGCCGCTGTCGGCGCTCGACGCCAAGCTCCGAGACGCGATGCGGCTCGAGTTGGTGAAGCTTCAGCAAAGCGTCGGCGTCAGCTTCGTGATCGTGACCCACGACCAGTCCGAGGCGCTGGCCATGGCCGACCGGATCGCAGTCATGGACCGGGGGCGCGTGCGTCAGCTCGACAGTCCGGCGGAGCTGTATCGCCGACCGGCGGACGCGTTCGTGGCGGACTTTATCGGCTCGGTGAACCTGTTCGGCGTCACCCGGCGGGCGCGCGACGGGGACGAGACGGTGATCGAGACGCGAGACCTCGGCCGCCTGACGGCCCCTGCGGGCCCGCCGCCGATCGGCGCCGACCCCGACGCGCTGGTCCTGGCGATCCGGCCCGAGCGGATCCGGCTGTCGCTGCCGCCGACGCCCGCCGGCCCGCACGGGGTCGCCGGCCGCCTGGGCGACGTGGCCTTCCAAGGCGACCGGTCGGTGGTCGAGATCGTCCTGCCGTCCGGCCGCTCGATCACGGCGCTGGTCGACGAGCGCCAAGCCCTGGCGCTGATGGCGGCCGACGAAGGCGCGCCGGTGCGCTGCGACTGGGACCCCGACGACATGATGCTGTTGCCCCGCGGCGACTTCGCCCTCTCGAGGGGCGCGGACGACGCGCCATGACGCCGCCGTTCGGGTCGGCGCGCGAGGAGTTCGACGCCTTTGTCAGCCGCTTCGGCGCGCCCGAGCGCATCGAGCTCATGCTCTGCGACATCAACGCGGTCCTGCGCGGGAAATGGCTCCCCCCCGGCTCGATCGGCAAACTCGACAAAGGCGCGGTGCGCTTGCCGATCTCGGCGCATGCGCCCGCGATCATGGGATATGATGTGAGCGGCACCGGCCTCGGCATCGAGGTCGGCGATCCGGACGGCGTGCTGACGCCGGTGCTCGGCACCATGCGCCCGGTGCCTTGGGCGACGGAGCCGGCGGCGCAGATGCTGGTCGACATGAACGGGCCCGACGGGGCCTTGAGCGCGCTGTCGACGCGCCGGATCCTCAAAGACGTGCTCGCGCGCTTCGCGGCGAAAGGGCTCCGGCCGGTCGTCGCGGCCGAGCTTGAATTCTACGTGCTGCGCCACCGAGACCGCCGGGACGATCCGCCCACGCCGCCGGCGGGCGCGCCGGACGCCCAGAATTACGATCTGGAGACCCTGTCGCGGCACGAAGCCTTCGTCCGCGCCCTGTCGGACGCCGCGGCGCGCCAACAGCTCGCGGTCGATTCGCTGCTGGCCGAATTCGGTCAGGGCCAATTCGAGATCAATTTCCACCACAGCGAAGACGTGCTCGACGCCGCCGACACGGCGCTGTTTTTCAAGCGGCTGGTCAGACAAGTGGCGGCGCAGCACGGCTTCGAGGCGACGTTCATGGCGAAGCCCTACGCGGATCAGCCGGGCAACGGCATGCATTTGCATCTGTCCTTGTTGGACGCGTCGGGCCGGAACGTGTTCAGCAGCGACGCGTCCGGCGCCGTCGCCCGGCCGCTGCGCCACGCCGTCGCCGGCTTGATCGCCACGATGTCCGACCTGCAGGCGGTCTTCGCGCCGCATTTGAACTCGTACCGCCGCTTTCAGCCCAAAAGCTTCGCGCCGTCGACGCCGGACTGGGGCGTCGACAATCGCGCGGCGGGGATCCGGCTGCCCGAGGCGACGGGGCCCTCCGCCCGTCTCGAGCACCGCATCGCCGGGGCCGACGTGAACCCGTATCTGGCGATCGCCGCGGTGCTCGGCGGGGTGCTGCGCGGGCTCGAGGCCGGCGAAGAGCCGCCGCCGCCGATCGGCGATCCGCTGGCGGCGCCGGCTGAACGGCTCTGCCAAGACTGGGCCGCCGCGGTCGACCGGTTCGCGGCCGCCTCGGTCGCCGTCGATCTGTTCGGCGAGCGGTTTCGCGACGTGTACGTCGCCGTCCGCCGCGGCGAGATCGAAACGATCGCCAGCGCGATCTCGCCGGTCGAGTACCGCTACTATCTGAGCCGCCTGTGAGCCGGCGGCCCGCCGCGGGTCACCGCGCCGCCCGCGCCGAGATCGACAGCCGGAACGGCGTACGGGTGAACCGGTTCGAGCCGTCGCGGTAAGGCAGCAACCCGATCCGATAGCGCCCCGGCGCCGCCGAGGCCACGATCAGCTCGTCGTTGGTTTGCGGCCGACTGCTCTCGCCGAGCAGCGCCCCGTCGGCGCGCCAAGCCAGCATCTCGACGTCGTGGCTGAGATCCGTCAGGCGGATCTCGATCACCCCGGCTTGCTCGAGCGTCACCTCGTAATAGGCGTCGCCGTCCTCGATCACGCCGAGCGCCTCGACCGCCGGGCCGCCCACCGAGACCGCGCCGAGACGATGCGCGCTTTCGCGATCGTTCGCGCCATAGCGGTCCGGGTCGATCGGCGTCAGGTTGCGGACCACGACCGAGAACGGCGTCCCGGCGCCGGTCTCGGCCTCGTCGGCCGCGAGCCGCAACAGGTAAGGGCCCGGCGACACGATCGCCTCGAGCGGGTTCGGCCGGCCCGGCGCGACGCGCACCCGCTTGGCCGGCGGCCCGTCGCCCGCCGCGCGGCCGCGGCGCAGCTCCAGCGTCACCGGGCGCGTCAGATCGTCGACCTCGATTTCGACCAGGCTCAGCCGGTCGGCCGAGACGGCGGCGAACAGCGCCGCGCCCGGGGGCGGCGTCTCGCCCGCGCCCGACAGCCCGACCTCGAGCCGGCGCGGGTCCGGCAGCGCCTCGACCGCGCCGAACGCCAGCGGCCGGGGCTCGGCGCGAAAGGCGATGGCGTAGACCCGCGGCGCGATCCGCCCGGCGGCCGCGACCCGAACCTCGGCCGGCGCGCCGGGCCCGATCGGCGGGGTGGTCAGCCGCAGAGCGTCTTCGGGGCCGCCCGTGGCCAACAGGCTGGCGATCGCGTCGCCGCCGTCGGCGGCCTTCACCTCCAGGCACAGCGGGACCGCGCCGTCCGCGTCGGGCAGCTCGACCGAGAGCGCCGACGCCGTGTCGACCGTCGTCTCGAAGCGCGCGCCCTGCGGGCCGCCGATCGCGGTGTTGCCCGCAAGCTTGTTGGCCGGCGGCGCGCGGAGATGTTTCTTCGGCAGACGCGTGCCTTCGAACAACGCGTCGACCGTCTGATCGCGCACGAACAGCTGACCGGGCCCTTCGGCCAGCGGCGCGCGCGGGTCGAGCGGCGACCAGTCGGTCAGGGTGAGGTCGTAGGGCGCGAGCGGCGCGCCATAGATCATGCGGTGGCGCCATGCGGGGCCGTCCGCCCCCGCCACCCAGGCCACTTGCGAGACGCCCCGGACGGTCGCGCGGCCGATCGCGCCGCGGAACGGCGCGACGTAAACGGCCTCGGCGTCCGGCCCGCCCGGGACGCGGGACAGGCGATCCAGATCGACCGCGAAGGCGTAATCGGCGATCACGCAGCCCTCGCCCGGGGTCGGCCGCACCGCGTAACCCGCGCGACGCGACGCCGAGAAGAATTGGCGCACCGGATCCGGGGCTTGGTCGAGCGGCGACGGCGGCGGCGCGACCTCGGGACAGGCGAACGCGTCGAGACCGAACTCGTCGAAGCCCGTGCGCCGAAAACCGCGCGCGGCCAGCGCGGCCTCGAACACGCAGACCGCCGCCGCGTCCCGCACCGGTTGCAGGGGGCGGCCCAGCCGATGGCGCGCCAGCGCCACCGCCAACAGGGGGTC
>CAZBIG010000087.1:0-9611 GCA_964491865.1 uncultured Neomegalonema sp.
GGGAGGATGTTCCGCATCGTTGACCGTAGCGGCTCGGCGTCGGGGGGGCGTGTCGGGGGCCGTGTGCGGGGGGCCGTGAGCGCGGGCGTGTGAAAGGGGGCGGTCCGAGACGGCGCCGACGCCGCCAGGCCCCGAGATTATGGCGACAGCCTTGCGCCGGACCTCGGCTACGACGCGGAAACCCTTGAGTTCGCGGGCGCTTTTTTCGATCAGACGCGGACGCGGCGCCGCCGCTCTCGACCGGAAAGCCGCGCCATGAGCCCCGCCCAGCGAAACCCCGACCCGGACCGCGTCGTCGTCGAGCATTCGAAAGAGCGGCTGCTCGACGCGTTTTTCAAGGTCGACCGGACCGAAGTGTCGTTCTCGCGCTTCGACGGGGGGATGACCGAGCCGTTTCCGTTCCTGGTGCTCGAGCGCGGCGACAGCGCCGCCGCGTTGGTGCACGATATCGATCGGAACCGATTGATCGTGACCGAACAGTTTCGCTACGCGACTTACGAGAAAGGCCCGGGCTGGATGCTCGAAGCCGCCGCCGGCGCGGTTCAGCCGGGCGAAGACCCCGCCGATTGCGCGCGCCGCGAGATCCGCGAGGAGCTGGGGTTCGACACGCCGATCCTGCGGCCCGTCGGCTGCGTCTACCCCTCGCCCGGCGGCTCGTCCGAACGGGTTTTTCTGTTTTACGCGCCGGTGCGCGCGGCCGACCTGGTCGATCCGGGCGCGCGCGGCGTCGCCGCCGAAGGCGAAGACATCCGCCGCCGAGAACTCGCGCCGACCGCGCTGTACCGCCTGATCGACAAGGGGCGGCTCGCCGACGCCAAGCTCGTCATCCTGGGGCAATGGCTGAGGCGGCGCAAAGGCCACAGCGCGGACCGTCGCGGCAAGGCGCGCGCCGCCGGGCGGCGCCGCGCCGGAAAAATCGGCTAGGCTCCGCGCCGGGAGTTCGGCGCAATCGTCGGTGTGGACGGCGCGCGGGCAGGGAGGGGCTTTATGGCGGACGGCCAAGATCATAAGCCGCGACGGCGCGATTTCGAAAAGCTCGCCTTTTTCCCTGAGCAGGAAGTCGAGGCGCTGTTGGCCGCCTTGCCCGAGCCGGCGCGGGCGGCCTTCGCGGAAAAATTCGTCCGCAACCATCCGATTTTCAAACTAGAGCGCGCGACTTTCGATTTTGTCGACGATCAAGGCCAGACGCGCACGCTGCCTAATTTCTTCAATTTCGAGCGCGGCGATTCGGTCGCGGTGCTGCCGTTCGACCGCAAGCGCGAAATCGTGGTCCTCGTCGAGCAGGTGCGCTCGCCGATCCTCGAGAAGCATCCGACCGGGTGGCTGACCGAGACGGTCGCCGGCATGCCCCGTCCCGACGCCGACAGCGGCGCGATCGAGACCGACGTGCAATGCGCGCTGCGCGAGTTAAAGGAAGAAACCGGCATCGAGCTGCCGGACGATCGGACCACGCTTTTTCCGCGCGATCCGGTCGATCCGTCTAAAGCGTTGGTGTCTTTCTTCCCGAGCGCTGGCGGCAGTTCAGAGCGGGTGAAGCTGTTCCTGGCGGATATCACGGACGTCGAAGACCGTGGGAACCTGCACGCGATCAATTGGGACGATTTTGAATATGCGCGCGTGCGCCGGGTCAAATTCGACGAGTTCTTCGAAAACGTGCGTAACGGAGAGTATCAGGACGCCAAGATACTCGCCGCCGCAGACCTGCTCGAGCGGAACCTGACCAAGCGCGTCTCGGCTCGGGATCCGGCCGAAGAGCGGCTCGAGCCGATCTACGCCCCGTTCGTCGGCCCGGATGGTCGGACCCGCCGGCTGGCCTTGCTGCCGGGAGACGTGACCGAAGCAAACAGCCGTTTCGGCCTGTCGATCGACGTGTGGGTCAACAGCGAAGATCCGACGCTGCAAATGAACCGCCTGATCGCCCGCAGCTTCTCGGGCGCCGTGCGGAGCTACGGCGCGGTTTGGGCCGATCAGAAAGACCGCGGCCGCCTGTTGGATGATACGATCGCGCACGCCCTCGCGCGCGCCAAGGGCGCCACGTCGCCCGATCTCGGCCAGGTGTTCTCGACCTGCTCGGGCGCCTTGTTGCGCAGCCACGGCGTCCGGCGGCTGTTTCATGTGGTGGCGACGCGGCTCGACGACGTGACCAGAGCGCCCGAAGCGGTGGTCGAGCAAACCGAGGAGTTCACCCGGAACGCCCTGGCCGAAATCGACGCGGAGAGCGCGCGCGCGTGGCGCATGCGTCTGCGCGCCCTGTCGTGGCGCGCCCGTCCCTATCGCTCGGCGGCGCTCACCCTGTTCGGGACCGGGACCGCCGGCGCAGATGTCGTGGATGTGGTCGCCAGGATGATCCCCGCTGTCGTCGACTATTGGGCCGACGCCGGCGCTAAGTCGGCGCTCGAGGACGTGTATCTCTGCTGCTTCGACAGCCGGGCGTACCGGGCGGCGCGGCGCAAGCTCGACGCGCAGCGGTCGGCCGAGCCGGAGGCGTCGCGACGGGTCGGCGAGATCCGGCCGATCGAAGAGGTCTCACCGGCCGACAGGGGGAAATGAGGGCTCGCCATGGCGTTCGACGACCTGTTCCAGGAAAACAAATCCTATCGCCGGCTCGCCGAGGACGGACACCGCACCCGGGACCAGGCCCGTCGCGTCGGTAATTGCGTGCAACCGTGGCTGCTGCTGTTCGCGGCGCTGATCGGTTACGGCGTGTTCCATTCGCTCGGCCAGACGCATGAGGCGACGCTCTCAGTGGTCGAGGCGTGGGTCGACCGCGGGGATCCGCTGCCTTTCTTCGCGCTCGCCGGCGTGCTGACGCTGTTCAGCGGGCTGTTTGCGCTCGCCTTCAAAATCTTCACCTATTCCGCGGGCGACAGCCGCGAGCGGCTCGGCCGCGCGCAGCCGGATCGGCGCGACCCGCTGCTGTGGCTCCGCGCCATCGCGGCCGCGGCGTTGGCGATCGCGCCCTGGGCCTGGATGTGGCTGGCGGTCGAGGGCGCGGGGGCGGTGCTCGACGCGCATCGGGCCGCCATTTCCGCGGCCGGCGCCGGCGCGATCGACGTCGCCCGGCTCGACGCCCGGATCGACGTCCTCGCCGAAGCGATCGCGACCTGGACATGGCCGCTGCTCGGGGCGGGCGCGTTGGTCTCGCTCGGTGTCGCCTATCTCTGTCTGCGCAGCTTTTTGGTCGGCCACGTGATCCTGGCCTCGCTGATCCTGTTCACGACGCTGTTCGTCATTCGCGCCTTCGACGGGGACTTTTACGGCGAGATCGCGGTCGTCGCGGCGGTCGTTGCGTTTCTCGTCGCCCTGGTGAGACGAAGCCCTGTCGGGTGGACCGATTGGGCGCTGACGACGCTGCTGGCTTTGTTCCTGTGGGTTTGGGCGCCCGACGGCGCCGCGTACGAGACGCTCGCCTATGAGGCGCTCAGGGCGGCGGGGCCGATGGCGGCCGGGGTCGCGGCCCTGCTGACGATCGTCGCGACGCTGATCCTGTTCGGCCGCGTCGGGCTTTGGCTGAGGCAGCCCTTTTTATTCGTGCTGATCGCCTTTGTGGTGATCGTGCTCGCCCCGCAGATCAGCTTCATCAGTTGGCTGAGCTCGGACGAGGACCTGGCGTTGGCTGCGTCGGCCGCGTTGGGGATCGTCGCTTTCGTCATGCTGTTCGGCGGCGGGCTGCATTGGGTGGCGTCGCTCTCCTTGGCTTGCCTGATCGGCGTCGGCGCGGGGGTCGGGCTGCTTGCGGCCTCTGCGCCGGTCGCCGAAGACGCTCGGGCCGAAGACGCTCGGGCCGACGAGGCTCGGGCCGAGGCCGCCCAGACCGGGGCGGCCGCGCAGCAGGTCGCGACCTCGGACGAAACGACGGTTTCGATCGAAAAGGCCTTCCGCCTCTGGCTGCGGGACCGCGCCAACCAGCGCGCGGACGAGGCGGACGATGCGCCCTATCCGGTGTTCATCGTGGCCGCGCGCGGGGGCGGAGCCTATGCGGCGGCGGCCTCCGCGGGCCTGTTGGCCAAGCTCGAATGCCTCGCCCCAGGCTTCCATCGGCACGTCTTCGCCGTCAGCGGGGTCTCCGGCGGTTCGGTTGGGGCCACGATTTTCCGCGACCTGATGGCGGCCGGCGGCGCGCAAGCGCAACAGAACGCGTGCCCGGTGGGCGGCGGCGCCGTTTCGCCGCTCGAACAAAAGGCCTTCGAGGTGGTCGCGCAGAACCATGTGGGCTCGGCGCTCGGCGCGTTCCCGACGGACATCGTGCGCAAAATGCTGGCCGTCGCCGGCGCGCCTCAGCGCTCGGCGCGGGCCGCGGCGCTCAATCAGAGCTTCGTCGACGCCCAGAGCCGCGCGCGCTTCGACGATCGCCGCGACCCGGACGCGCCGCTGCCGAACCTGCTTTTGAACACCACCTGGAGCGAGACCGGCTATCGGGTCGCCTTCACGCCGTTCTCGCTCGCCGGCATCGGCGACGGCACCTTGCGCAGCTTTCAAGATCTCGACGCGGACCTGTCGCCCGAGAACGCGCCGGCGGGACGGTCCGAGACGCCCGCCGACGCCGAGTTCCGCGAAGAGATGCGCCAAGCGCTCGCCAGCGCCACCTTTCCAATGGTGTTGCCCGCGCACACGCGCCGCGCCCGCGCCCAAGACGGCGCGTCCGAGCGCGTCTGGAACTTCGTGGACGGCGGATACTCGGACAGTTCGGGCGCGGCGAC
The DNA here is from genome assembly GCA_964491865.1 of uncultured Neomegalonema sp. Taxonomy (GTDB): domain Bacteria; phylum Pseudomonadota; class Alphaproteobacteria; order Rhodobacterales; family Rhodobacteraceae; genus JBCBRF01. The sequence continues at coordinate 4,701 of CAZBIG010000087.1, forward strand.
CGCGATCGATCTCGCCGAGGCGCTGCACCGGGGGGGCGAGGACGGGGAATTGCCGGAGTTTGATCTGCACCTGGTGTTGATCGGCGACGGCCGGCCGCTCGAGGAGGATCTGGCCGGGGTCGACGGCACCCGTCTGCGCGACACCGGGGCCATTTTGTCGACGATCGTCAACATTCGCGCGCTGCTCTCGAACGTGGCGGTGCGCAACGCCGTGGATCGGGCGGCGGCGCTCGACGGGCAGGGCGGCTCGGTCACCGCGCATGTGGTGGAGGTCGACCCGCAGGTCTTCGCCCTGGCGCTCGGGTGGAGCGTGTCGCGGACGACCGCCGAGGTGATCGGCGAAGCGCTCGGCCGGCCCGAGGCGCTCCGAGACCGCCCGACGCCCCCGGACCCGAACCCCTTGTGTCGCAGCCCCGACGCCCTGTCCGACGATCCGGACCTGCGGGCCCGCTGCGCCGAGCTGGTTTTGGTGCGGAACAGCTGCGCGCTGGGGGCGATCGCGGCGGCGCAGCAGGGCCGCGCGTTCGTCGCGCCCGCTTGCCCGCGCGCCGCCCCGCGTCGGTGAGCGCCGCCGCGCTTCGAGATTTGACCCTCGTCGCCCCCCGCCGGTAACGCTGTGTCGCCGCGGGCGGCGCAGGCGAGAGGGGGGCTGAGACATGGGCGAGCAAGGCGCGTCGACGGACGACCGGTTGAGAGCGTTCGTTTCTTATTCGCGGAGCGATCTCGGCGAGGCGCGCAAGCTGCGCGACGCGTTGATCGCCGAGGGGATCGACGCCTATCTCGACGTCGAAGACATCGTGAAGGGCGAACCCTGGCGCGAGCGCCTCGGGCGGCTGATCGCGAGCGCCGACGCGCTGATCTTCCTGCTCAGCCCCGACTCGGTCGCCTCGGACGTGTGCGGTTGGGAGGTCAACGAGGCCGAGCGTCTGGGCAAGCGCGTGCTGCCCGTCGTCACGCGCCACACCCCGCAGGACGCGGTGCCGGGGCGGCTGTCGCGCCTCAACTACACCTTTCTCGACACGCCCGAAAAGCGCGACGCCGAGTTTCCAAAACTGCTGTCGGCGCTGCGCGAGGACGCGGACTGGGTGCGCGAGCACACCCGTCTCGGCGAGATCGCCGAGCGTTGGCGCGCCGCGGGCGCGCCGAGCCGCCTGTTGCTGCGCGGCGAGGATATCGACGCGGCCGAACGGTGGCGCGACGGGCGGCCCGCCGGCGCGCCCGAGCCGACGGCGGATCATCGGCGCTTCATCGACGCCAGCCGCCGGGCCGCGACGCGCCGACAGCGCTGGTGGATCGGCGGGGCGAGCCTGGTGGCGGCCGGCGCGACGGCGCTGGCCGCTGTGGCGGTCGTGCAAAGCGTCGAGGCGGATCGGCAACGCGACGCGGCGCTGCTGACCCAGTCGCGCTTTCTGTCGGATCTGGCGCGCCAGTCCTGCGACGCGGGCGACGCAGGCGCGTGCGCCGCGCTGGCGCTCGAAGCCGCGCCGAAGCCCGAGCTGGGCGACCCGCGCCCCTATGCGCCCGAGGCCGAAGCCGCGCTGCTGCGCAGCCTGGCCGAGCTGCGCGAACGCAAGATCCTGTTCGCCGTCGAGGCGCCGATCCGCGCGCTCTCGGTCGATCCGGGCGGCGCCTGGATCGCGGCGCTGGCGCGCACCGATCATCAGACCGGCCGCCCCGCCGTCGCGGCGGACGGCGAGACGCCGGGCCGGATCGAGATCCGCCGCCTGTCGGACGGGGCCTTGATCCGGAGCTTGACGGACCCCGACGCCGCCGATCCGGACGCGCTCGCCCTCGACGCCGACCCGACGGGCGGCGCGGTCGCGGCGGCCGACCGGGACGGTCGGGTGCGCGTGTTCGACCCCGAGACCGGCGCGCTGATCCGACTGCTCGACGCCTTCGACCGGCCGGCCCTGGCGCTGCGCTACGCGCCCGACGGCGGCGCGCTGGCGGTCGCCGCGGGCGCTCGGGCGCGGATCTTCGAAACCGACGGCTGGACCGAGATCGCGCGCGTCGACCAGCAGGTCGCCACCATCACCAGCCTCGCCTTCAGCCGAGACGGCGCCGAGTTCGCCGTCACGACCAGCGACGGAGCGGCGACGCTCTGGCGGCTCGATCCGGCCGCGGCGGGCGCGGATCCGGCGGCGCCCGAGGGATCGGCCGCCGCGGCCTTCGAGGGCGTCGGCGCGCGCTTCGTCAATCGGGTCAAAGGCGAGCAGGGCTGGGCCCAAGACGCGACCTTCGGCGACGGCCGCCGGCACGGACTGTTGTTCGCCAACGCGGACGGCGCGATCACGGCGACGCGGCCGGCGTTGCGGCTCGACGCGCACCGCGCCGGGATCACGGCCCTGGCGCTCGATCCGACGGGCGACCGGCTCGCCAGCGCGGCCGAGGACGGCGCGCTGCGGCTTTGGCGGCTCGATTGGCTCGATTTCGACACCGATCAGGCGCGCGCGCTGGCGGCTTCGAGCAGTTTGCGGCTCGCCGGGCACACGGGCCCCGCGACCGCGCTCGATTGGACGTCGGACGGCGCGCTGATCAGCGGGGGCGCGGACGGCGTCGCGCGGCTGTGGTCGGTCGAGCCGTTTCTGAGCCCGACGCCTTTCGGCGGCCGAGACCTGTTCTGCGTGGCGCTCGGCGGCTTCGCGCTCGAGGGGCGGGCGGTGGCGACCGGGTGCGGCGACGGCGCGCTGCGGCTCTGGGATCCGGAGACCGGGCGCGAGGTTTGGGCGTCGGACCCGCTGCCCGGGGTGCAGCCGCGGATCAGCCTCTCGACCGACGGCCGACGGGCGGCGGCGTTGAGTTCGGGGGGCGAGGCGGCGCAGGTCTTCGACCTCGCTGATCGCCGCGCGGCGGCGCGTCTGGCGGCCGCGCCGGACGACGATTTCCTGGCGGCCGCGCTCGATCCGACCGGCGCGCGGCTGGCGACGGCGTCGGCGTCGGGCGTGGTCGCTTTATGGGACGCCGAGACCGGCGCGCCGCTCGGCCGCTTTGAAACCGCGCACGAGAAAATCGTCGCGCTCGCCTTTTCGCCGGACGGCGCGCTGGTGGCGAGCAGCGGGCTCGAGGGATCGGCGCAAGTGTGGGACGCCGCCGACGCCGCGCTGCGCGCGACGCTGAAGAGCGGCGACACGGTGGTGTGGAAGACATTTTTCCTGCGCGACGGGGCGCAGGCGCTGACGATTTCGGGCGACGGGTCGGTGCGGCTCTGGTCGACCGGCGACGGGCGCGAGATCCGTTCTTTCGAAGGGCATCGGCGGGCCGTGAAACACGCGGCCGTTGGTCCCGACGAGCGGCGGCTGGTCACGCTCGGTCTCGACGGGGTGCGGATCTGGTCGCTCGAGACCGGGGCCCTGCTCCGCCGGTTTGACGATCTGCGCGCGGACTCGGCGGCGTTTCGGCCCGACGGCGCGCGGTTGGCGCTCGGGCTCGGCGCCCGGCGAGCGCTGATCCTGTCGACCGAGAACTGGGCGACGGTCGGCGTCTTGCCGCATTCCGCCGCGGTTTCCGAGGTCGCCTTCGCGCCGTCGGGCGGAGCGCTGGCGTCGGCCGCGCCCACGGCCGCCCTGTGGCGGATCCCCGAGACGACCGAGGCGCTGGTCGCCGAAGCCCTGCGCGCGGCGCCGCGTTGCCTGACGCCCGAGGCGCGCGCGGCGGCCTTTCTGGCGCCCGAGATCCCCGACTGGTGCCGCCGAGCCGGGCTTTGGCCGCATCGCCCCGCCAACGCCGAGCCGGACGCCGCGGGCCCCGCCGCAGGGGGCGCCGAGGGAGACTAAGACGGGGACTGACACGGGGGGCTAAAACGGGGGCGCAGAGGGGGCGCGCAAGCGCCCAGACGGATTGACAGGGCCCGACCGCTCGGAAACCCAAGAAGACCCGCCGCGCGCTCGGCTGTGCGCGCTCAAGCCGGCCGGTCCGGTCGCGCCGGTCCGGCGCGCCGTCCGGCCTCGCCGAGGATTTTCGCCGCATGAGCGTCTTGACGTCCGAGATTTCGCCCAGATCCGAAGCCTTCGCCGCCAACCGCGCCGCGCATGAGGCCGCTTTGGCCGAGATCCGAGCCGCCGCGGACCACGCGTCGGCCGGGGGCGGGGCCGCGGCGCTCGAGCGCCACGTCGCGCGCGGCAAGCTGCCGCCGCGCGAGCGGGTGGCGCGGCTGCTGGATCCGGGCGCGCCGTTTCTCGAGATCGGGGCGATGGCGGCGCACGGGCTCTACGAGGGCGCGGCGCCGGCGGCGGGGGTGATCGCCGGGGTCGGCCGGGTGTCGGGCCGCGAGGTCATGATCGTCTGCAACGACGCCACCGTGAAAGGCGGCACATACTATCCGATGTCGGTGAAAAAGCATCTGCGCGCGCAAGAAATCGCCGAGGAAAACCGGCTTCCCTGCGTTTATCTGGTCGATAGCGGCGGCGCGAATTTGCCGAACCAAGACGAAGTGTTCCCGGACCGAGACCATTTCGGGCGCATTTTTTACAACCAGGCCCGCATGTCCGCCGCCGGGATCCCGCAGATCGCGGTCGTGCTGGGGTCGTGCCCCCCCGGCGGCGCTTATGTGCCGGCCATGTCGGACGAAACGATCATCGTCCGCGACCAGGGAACGATTTTCCTCGCCGGTCCGCCCTTGGTGAAGGCCGCCACCGGCGAGGTGGTGTCGGCCGAAGACCTGGGCGGCGGCGACGCGCACACCCGGCTGTCGGGCGTGGCCGACCATCTGGCCGAGGACGACGCCCATGCGCTCGCGCTCGCCCGCCGGATCGTGGCCGACCTCAACCACCGCAAGCGCCCGGAGATCGCGCTGCAGCCGCCCGAGGACCCGCTTTACGATCCGGAAGAAATCTTGGGCGTCGCGCCGGCGGATCTGAGAACGCCTTACGATATCCGCGAGGTGATCGCGCGCGTGGTCGACGGCTCGCGCTT
>CAZBIG010000088.1:0-9487 GCA_964491865.1 uncultured Neomegalonema sp.
TGGAGACGGCCGCCGACCGCGCCGGCCGCCGCGCCCGGATCAACGCCGCCGCGCGGCGGCGGCTTTTGACGCCGCCCGCGCGCCAGAGCCTGTATTCGATCGCCGCGCCGTCTGGAACGCGGTCGTCGCCGGCGCTCGAGACCGGCGAGGGCGGTCAATAGAGCCGAACAAGCCCGACCAAGCGCCCTTGGATCTGCACCTGGTCCGCCCCGTAGACCCGGGTCTCGTAATTCGGATTGGCGGCCTCGAGCGCGATGGCGCCGCCTTTTCGCCGCAGGCGCTTCAGGGTGGCCTCGCCGCCGTCGACCAGCGCCACCACCACCTCGCCGTTCTGCGCCGTCTCTTGACGGCGGATCACCACGAGGTCGCCTTCGTGGATCCCGGCGTCGATCATCGAGTCGCCCTTCACCTCGAGCGCGAAATGCTCGGCCCCGCCGCTCAGCATCATAGCGGGCACGGCGATCTGATTGGTCGGGTTTTGCAGCGCCTCGATCGGCACGCCCGCCGCGATCCGGCCGATCAGCGGCACCTCTTGACTGTCCGGCCGGCCCTCGTCGGCGCGGCCGAAGTCGGAGGGCGCCCCGGAAAGCCCCAGCCGACGCGGGTCGCGCTCGACGACGGGATCGCGGCGATAGCCGAGCGGCCCCGCGCGCTCGCCTCCCACCACCGACAGATGCGGCCCGGAAGGGCCCGGCGCCCCCAGCGGCCGCGACGACGGCGTCACGTTCTCGGGCAGCCGCAGCACCTCGAGCGCCCGCGCGCGATGCGGCAGACGGCGGATATAGCCGCGCTCCTCGAGCGCGGTGATCAATCGGTGAATGCCGGATTTCGACTTGAGGGTCAGCGCCTCTTTCATCTCGTCGAACGACGGCGACACCCCGGTTTCTCGAATTCTGCCGTGGATGAACATCAGCAGATCGTGTTGCTTGCGCGTCAGCATGGTCGGACCGCTCTCTCCCTGGCCTTCCCCGGAACCGACGTTCCCATCGGTCTTATTTGTTCTATCCACGTTCCCATTTTGTGTCAAGCCGCCGATTAACCGAAGATATTGCGGCCGGCCAAGCCTCGGACCGCAAGATAAGGCAGTCGACCAGAGCGCCCGCGGGGCTGGCGGGGGTCGAGGGCGGGCGCAGGATCAGCAGGTCGGCGGCGCTTAACCGACTCAACAGGGAGCTGTCCTGATCGTCCGCCGGCGCGGCCGCCGGGCCGTCCGGGCCGTCGACCAGCCGGCCCCGCGCGTAATGTTCGCGCACGCCGTTGGCCGGCATCGCCTCGGCCAGCGGCAGCCGCACGGTCGCCGGCGGTTCGGGCGGCAGCCCCGCCGCAGCCGCGATCGCGGGCGTCAAAAACAGCCGCGCGCACACCATCGCCGACACCGGATTTCCCGGCAGACCGATCGCCGCCGGCCCCGCGCCCGGAAAACGGGCGGCCGAGAGCGGCTTTCCAGGCCGCATCGCGATCCGGTAAAAATCGAGCGTCGCGCCCGCCGCCTTGAACGCCGGCCGCGCGAGATCATGGGCCCCGTCCGAGGCCCCGCCGAGGGTGGCGATCAGGTCGCAGCCCCGCGCCTCGGCGATCGCGGCGCCCAGCGCCGCCGGATCGTCGGGAACGATCGGACAGAACACAGGCGCCCCCCCCGCCTCGCGGATCAGCGCGGCGAGGCCGAAGTTGTTGGTCGAGACGATCGCCGCGGGCCCGAGCGGATCGCCGGGCAGCGCGAGTTCGTCGCCCAGCGCCAGCACGGCGACGCGCGGACGGCGCGAGACCGTCAGCCACGCATGGCCGGCGGCGGCGGCCAACGCCACGTCTTCGGGACTGAGCCGCCGCGGCGCGGTCGCCAGCGTCGCGCCCTCGTGAAAGTCGCCGCCCGCAGGCCGCACCCAAGCCCCGGGCTCGGGCGGCGTCGCGGCCGCGACGCGGGGCGCTTCGGCCGGCCCGTCGAGGCGCGCGTCTTCTTGCAACAGCACGGCGTCGGCCCCGCGGGGCAACGGCGCGCCGGTGAAGATCCGAACCGTCTCGCCCGGCCCGAGCGGCGCCTCGGGGACCGCGCCCGCCGGCGCCGCGCCGACCAGACGCAGCGTCGCGCCGGGCTCGGCGAGGTCGCCGGCCCTGACCGCGTATCCGTCCATGGCCGAGGCGGCGAACGGCGGCTGCGTCCGGCGCGCGACGATCGGGGCCCGCAGCACCCGTCCGGCCGCGTCGAGCAGCGACACGGTCTCGGCGCCAACCGGCTCGATCAGCGCCAACAGCCGCGCGCGGGCCTCGGCGACCGAGATCATCGGGGCGGCGACGGGATCGGACATCGGACCTCCTTCGGCGCGCGGGCGGCGGTTTCGGAGGCGCCCGGCGCCGTGGATCGGCGCGGCCGCCCGGACCGCCGGCGCGCCCGTCGCTGTCGGGGCGGCTTTGCGCCCGGAACGGATCGGGCTAAAGACGCGATGCGCCCATCGTCTTATCGCCGCCGCTCGGCCCCGCAAAGAGCCCCTGATGACCAAGCCGTCCACGAAGAAAAGCGCCTACGACATGACCCAGGACCTCGCTGAAGAGCGGGTCGAGCAGCGCACCCTGGCGGTCACCGTCGATAACGAGGCGGGCGTGCTCGCCCGGGTGATCGGCCTGTTTTCCGGTCGCGGCTATAATATCGAGAGCCTGACCGTCGCCGAGATCGACCATCTTGACCACATGTCGCGCATCACCGTGGTGACCTCGGGCACGCCGATGGTGCTCGAGCAGATCAAGGCGCAGCTCGACCGCTTGGTGCCGGTCCACAAGGTCGTCGATTTGACGGTCGAGGGCCCGGCGGTTGAACGCGAGCTGGCGTTGGTCAAGGTCGCCTCGAAAGGCGACGCCCGGGTCGAAGCGCTGCGTTTGAAAGACGCGTTCCGCGCCAAAGTCGTGGACGCGACGCTGGAAAGCTTCGTGTTCGAGGTCACCGGCGCGCCTGACAAGATCGCCGCCTTCGTGGCGCTGATGCAGCCGCTCGGCGTGGTCGAGGTCGCGCGCACCGGGGTCGCCGCGATCCGGCGCGGGGCCGAGGCGCTCTGACCCGCGCCCTCGGTCGGGCTCGCTGCGGCGCGCGGCTCCGGTCGGCGGTCGGCGGTCGGCGGTCGGCGGCGCGATGCGCCCGCGGGTGCGTCGTCCGCGCAACCCCCCGTCGGGGCGTGTCGCCCGCGCGCCTTTCGATCCGCCCTGAATCCGTCTAAGTGACCGGCGAAGCAGCGGTCCCGCCAGGGCGTTCCCTGAGGTCGGGGGGATCGTCTTCGGGTATCGACGCGCCGCCCACGCCGGCGCTGTACGGCCTCGTGAAGCGCTCGGTCGACCGCGGCGCCGATCAGGCCGCGGGAATTAAGGAACACGCCATGCCGCACCGGATTCTGTCGACCGCTCTCGGGGCCCTCGCGGCGATCGGGGCCCTCGCCGCCCTCGCCGCCCCCTCCGCCGCGCAGGACGGGACCACCGACAACGTCTTCTTCGAAGCCCGGAGCAACGCCGAGAACCGCCCCCAGCTGCTGTTCGTGTTCAGCGACGGCGCGCAGTCCGGCCTGGCGCCGAAGGACGCGTTCACGGTCGAGGTGGCGGCGGACGGGACCTGCGCTTATAACTTCGACGCCAGCGCGGATATGGGGGCGGAGGCGCAGACCGCGCCGGTCTATGGGCCGGGGTCGGATCAGAAGACCATCAACGCGCTGCGCCTGCCGACCTTCTTCGCGTCGCTCGCCGCCGAGCGCCTGATTAAAAAGTCGCTGGTCAGCACTCAGGGCGAGGCCGTCCCCTACTTTAACTGCACAGGGTATGCGTGGAACCTGATCCTGTCGGAGCCGCCGCAGCGACCGGCGCAATAACCCGGGGCCCGGCGCGCGCGGCCCGGTCGAACGCTGGGCCGCCATGCTGATCATCGACGACCTGCATTTCACGCTCGAAGGGCGAAAGCTGTTCGACGGCGCGTCGGCGCGGATCCCGCCGAACGCGCGGGTGGGCGTGCTCGGCCGAAACGGGGCCGGCAAGTCGACCCTGTTCCGCCTGATCCGCGGCGACCTCTCTCCCGAGCAGGGCGCGATCGAGACGCCCCGGGGCGCGTGGATCGGCGGGGTGGATCAGGAGATCCCGGCCACGGACGACAGCTTGCTCGACCTGGTGCTGCGCGCCGACCGCGAACGCGCGGCCCTTCTCGCCGCGGCCGAAACCGAGACCGACCCCATCCGGATCGCCGACATTCAGACCCGGCTGGCCGATATCGACGCCCATTCGGCCGAGGCGCGCGCGGCGCAGATCCTGGCGGGCCTGGGCTTTGACGCGGCCGCCCAGGCGCGACCGAGCCGCGCCTTTTCGGGCGGCTGGCGGATGCGCGCCGCGCTCGCCGGGGCCCTGTTCCAGGCGCCGGACCTGCTGCTGCTCGACGAGCCGACCAACTATCTCGATCTCGAGGGGGCGGTGTGGCTCGAGAGCTACCTCGCGCGGTACCCGCGCACCTGCCTCGTCATCAGCCATGACCGCGGCCTGCTGAACGGCGCGGTCGAGGCGATCCTGCATCTCGACCGCGGCAAGCTGACCTATTTCAACGGCCCCTATGACCGCTTCGACGCCGAGCGGCGCGATCGGCTGCTGCACCAGGCCGCGCTGCGCAAAAAGCAGGACGCCCAGCGCGCCCATCTGCAGTCCTTCGTCGACCGGTTCCGGGCCAAAGCGACCAAGGCCCGCCAGGCGCAGTCGCGGCTGAAAATGCTCGAGAAGATGCAGCCGATCGCCGCCGTCGCCGAGAACGCGGTGGCGCCTTTCGCGTTTCCCGAGCCCGAGGCGCTGAGCCCGCCGCTGTTGGCCCTCGAAGAGGCGGCGGTGGGGTATGACGGCGCGCCCGTGCTCGAGAACATCTCCGCGCGGATCGACCCGGACGACCGCATCGCGCTGCTCGGGGCCAACGGCCAGGGCAAATCGACCTTCGCCAAACTGTTGGCCGGCCGGCTGGCCCCGCTCGCGGGCGTCGCCTCGAAAAGCTCGAAGCTGCGGATCGGTTTTTTCGCGCAGCATCAGCTCGAGGATCTGATCCCGGGCGAAACCCCGCTCCAGCATATCCAGAGGCTGCGCCCTGACGAGCCGCCGGCGAAGCTGCGGGCGCGGCTCGGCGCGGCGGGCCTGACCGGGCCGCTCGGCGAGGCCCCGGTGCGGACCCTCTCGGGCGGACAACGCGCCCGGCTGGCGATGACCCTCGCCACGCTCGACGCGCCGCATCTGCTGCTGCTCGACGAGCCGACGAACCATCTCGACATCGAAAGCCGCGAGGCGCTGGCCCAGGCGCTGGCGGTCTATCCGGGCGCGGTGATCCTGATCAGCCACGACCCCTATCTGGTGGGCGCGGTGGCGGACCGGTTGTGGTTGGTCGCGGACGGCCGCGTCGCCCCGTATGACGGCGACCTTGAGGATTACAAGCGTCTGCTGCTCGGCCAACGGGGGGCGGGCGGGCGCGCCTCGGAAACCGACGCGGCCGCGCGCGCGACGGCGAAATCCGCGGCGCGTAAGACCGCCCGGAAAAGCGCGGCCGAGACCCGCAAGGCGCTGACCGAGCTCCGCAAGGACGCGAGCGCCGCCGAAGCGCGGGTCACGAAGCTCGAAGAAATGCGCGCGCTGGTGGAAGAGCGGCTGGGCGATCCGACGCTGTATCAGGGCCCGTCCGACAAGGTCGAAGCGCTGATGAAAAAACAGGCCGAAATCGAGGACGGGCTGGCGCGGGCCGAGGCGATCTGGACCGCGGCGCTCGAGCGGCTCGAGGAGGAGGAGGCCGCCGCCGGCTGACGCGCGGCCGGCGACCGCGCGGCCCGGCGCGGCGGCGGCCCTCAGTTCCGGACGCTGCCGGAGAAGTCGCCGATGATGCGGTCGAACAGGCGGCGCATCTCGCGCTGGAAGAAGCTCCAGTCGCCATGCGGCGCGCCCGGGGCCTCGAGATGGCCGCGGCCGATCGACTGCGTTCCGTCGCAGAACACCGCGAACACCGAAAAGCCCTTGCCGTCCGGCGCGAAGGCGGGCGCGTAGCCGGCCATGTTCCGCGTCATGTCGCAGGCCGCCCATTCGTCGGGCGGCCGGCCGTCGTTGAACACCAAGACGAGACGCCGGTCGCGGAAGCTGAGCTCGTCCTTGGGGCGGACCAGGCGGAAGCGCGCGCCCGACGGATACGCGTTCGGCAAGCGCAGCGCCGAGACGACCTGGTCGGACGCGGCGTCCGGCCAGGGCGCGCCGTGGACTTCGGTCGGCAGCCCGTCGATCGCCATGCGCTGCACCGCGGCGGCGTCGAGCGCCGTTTCGCGGCCCACCCGGCTGATCACGCTGGCGTCGCCGCATCCGAACACCCCGAGCAGCGTCGTCAACAGACCCGCCCGCAAAATCCGATTTCCGCCCGTCATCGCTTCATCCTCCCCCTTTGAGCGCGCCGCAGACCCGGCGGGGCCGCCCGAGCGTCGCCCCGACGTCCCGGTTCGGGGGCCCGGTTCGGGGGCCCGGTTCGGGGGCCCGGTTCGGGGGCCCGGTTCGGGGGCCAGGCTCAAAGTCGCGGCTCGACGTCACGGCTCGAGCGCGTCGTCGGCCGCGCCCGCGCGCACAAAATGCTCCACCGGCCCGAAATCGCCCCCGTCCAACGCGTCGTCGATCAAGCGGCACGGGGCCAAAAGCGACGCGACGCCGGCCGCCTCGGCCAGATCCCGCGCCACCGCGATCTCTCCGGGGCCGGCCAATTCCGACAAGCGCTCGGCCAGGGCCGCCGCGTAGCCCAGATATTCGAGGCGCCCTTGCCGCGCCGAGGCCATCGCCCGCCCGGCGGCCGCGCCGCAGGCGATGCGCGGCCCCCGGGCGCGGGCGCGCTCGTAATCCGGGAAAGCGCCGTCGCCGGCGAACACGCCGTCGGCGAAGGCGTCGGCGTCGCCGCCGTCGGCCTCTTCGCCGAGCAGCACGCCGGTCGCCGCCTCGCGCAGTTCGAGCGCGAACCGCGCGGCGTCGAGCGGATCGACGAAGGCGGCGAGGGCGCGCTCGCCGGCCAGACGCAGCACCCCGCCGTTGCGCGCCCGCGCGAGTTCGGCCGCGCGCGCGCCCAGCCGATCGATGCGCCGCGCCGCCTCCGGCTCGCCGAGCCGGGCGTACAGCGCCTGGCGTTCGCTGACGAGAAAGGCGCAGTCCGCCGCCCATCCGGCCCGCAGCGGCTGAGCCGGCGCGTCGCCGGGAAACAGGGCGCGGTAGGCCTGAAGCGGCGCAAGCTCGGCGGCGGTCAGCGCGTCGGCGCGCCATTCGCGGCGCTCGAGCGCCATCCAGACCGGCCCGTCGGTGTGGTTCTCGAACACCACGCCCGCCTCGGTCTGCGGCGCGCCCGCGGCCACGCCGTCATGCGCCGCGACCACCACCGGGAACGGCCCGCCCACATGGTCGATCGCCTGCTCCGAGCGCCGCCGCGCCACGCGCTCGCGGTCGAGCGGATCGACGCTGTCGCCGGGGCCCGGCTCGACCGCCGGCAGTTGGACCCGCAGCCGATAGCCCCCCAGGCGCGGCTCGAACGGATAGGCCCGCCGCTCGGAGGCGTCGAGCCGCTGCTGGATCAGCACATGCGGCGCGGTCATCGGGCCCGAGGCGCAGAACAGACCCGGCGGCACCGGGCGCGCTTCGGGCGCCGGCGAGAACAGCGCCTCGACGTTGACGGCCAGATCCACCGCGAAATCATGGCCGTCGGCGGCGCACCGGGCCCGCTCGGGCAGATCCGCGAAGCGCTCGGCCTCGGCGACCACCGATCGGCAGCGCGGACAGAGGACCGCCAGGCGCAGCCGCATCAATCCGTGGCTGACCGCGGCCAGGCAAAGCTCGGCCGTCGCGCGCTCGGACAGATCGATCAGCCGCGCCAGGCGGCGCACCCGGATGTCGGCGACCTCGGCGTCGGGCGCCGCGCAGAGCAAATCCGAGAGCGCGCCGGCCGCGCCGTTGCCGTAAGGCGAGGCCGCGAGCGCCCGCGACGCGCTTTCCACCGCCACCGCGATCGCCCGGCTTTCGGGCCGCGGCCGCGCCGGATAGGGCGCGCCGGCCTCGCCCGAGAGAAAGGCGTCGACATGCTCGGCGCAGGCCTGGAACCCCTCGCCGAGCCGCCGCAGATAGCCCGCCGACAGCAGCGACCGGCCGATCCCGCCGTTCGGCGCCGCCTCGAGCGACAGGTTGACCAGGCTGCCGCCCGCCAGCGAGCGCTGCAGGTACAGCGTCGCCCGAAGCCGCTTCAGCGGGCCTTTCACGAACCGCCGCTCGAAGCGCCACCATTGCCCGGCCACCCACTCATAGGGCTCTTCGCGCCATTCGAGACCGCGCGAGCCCTCGGCCCCATGGGCGATCGGCGGCCGGTCGGCGCCGGCGGGGTCGGGTTCGAGCGTGTAGCGCGGCATGTCGAGCGCCTCGAACAGCCGGTTGGTGTCCGCCAACAGCGGCCAGAGGGCGGTCGGGGGTTGGCGCAGCCGGAACTCCCAGCTTTCGGCGGCGCTCTCGTCGGGGTCCGCGGCGCGGCCGCGCGCGTCGGTCCCGCCCGGACCGGCGCGGTCCGCCGCCCGAGCGCTCTCGCCCCCGTCGTCCGGGCCGCCTCCGGACCGCGCTTCCGCCGCGCTCGCGGCCCCACGCCCCCACGGATCCCCCGGCGCGTCGTCCGGTCCGTTGGGGCCAGCGTCCTCGGTCTCGTCAATCATCGAACTCGGCCGTTTCGTTGGCGGCGTCCGGAGCGGGCTCGGCCGCTTGCGCCGCGCCGTTTTCGTGGTACTTCACGCGCGCAGTTGCGGGAAGCGGGATTTCGTTAAGGCGCGCGTCGGGGGCTTTCGGCCGCCGGGCCCGCGCGCCGATGGTCCCGGAGGCCGACCGTGCCGCGCGACGCCGCAGATCTTCTTTCAGACGCCGCGTCCGACGGACGCTCCGCGCCAGGCCCGTCGCGTCCCGGCGCGCCCCCGCTCGCCGCCTACGAGTTTTTCGCCGGCGGCGGCCTCGCCCGGCTGGGGCTTGAAGCGGCCGGGTTTCGGGTCGTGCTGGCGAACGATCTCGATCCGATGAAATGCGCCGCCTACCGCGCCGCGTTCGACGACGCCGAGAGGGTGCTGGTCGAGGGCGACGTCGCCGCGCTGTCGACCGCCGACGCCCCGGGGCGCGCCGACCTGGCCTGGGCGTCGTCGCCCTGCCAGGATCTGTCGCTGGCCGGCGATCGGCGGGGCCTGTCCGGCGAACGCAGCGGCGCGTTCTGGCCGTTCTGGCGTCTGATCGAGGCGCTCGACCGCGAGGGACGCGGACCGCGCGCGCTGGTGATCGAAAACGTGCTCGGTCTGGCCAGTTCGGGCGGCGGCCGGGATTTCCAAACGCTCGCGACCGCGTTGGCGGCGTCCGGTCGGCGTTTCGCGGCGCTGGCCGTCGACGCGGCGCTGTTTCTGCCGCAGTCCCGGCCGCGGCTGTTCGTCCTCGCATGGCGCGGCGCGGCGCCGGCGGGCCTCGCCGCGGCGGC
>CAZBIG010000089.1:0-5143 GCA_964491865.1 uncultured Neomegalonema sp.
GCAGCGCGCACACCGCGTCGCCGATCGCCCAGTCGTGGACGTCCGCGCCCTTGTCGATCACGATCCCCGCAACCTCGAGACCGGGCAGGTCCGACGCCCCCTTCGGCGGCGGATAGGCGCCGGCCCGCTGCAGCGCGTCCGGCCGGTTCACGCCCGCGGCGCGCACTTGGATCAAGATCTCGTCGGGCGCTGGAAACGGCGTCGGGCGCGCTGCGAGCCGCAACACCTCGGGCCCGCCCGGGGCCGAGATCTCGACGCAGCGCATCAGACGGGCGAGATCAGACATGGCGGGCTCCTGTTCGACGCGGCGCGCGCCTTCGCAAACGCGCGCCGAGAGCTTAGAGCGGGGCGATCCCGCGCGCGCAAGCCGCCGCGCGGGGCCACCGCCCCAGAACGCCGCCCCAGAACGCCGCCTTAGGACGCCGCCCCACGACGACTCCCCACGACGCCGCTGTCCCGCGCACCCTGTCCGCGCGCGACGCGGTCGACCGGCGCGGGTTGGCGCGGAACGGGTCAAAGAGGACCCGGTTCGCGAAAAACGAAACCAAGAGGAGGAGACGGCCGATGACCGACGCCGACGCGTTCACCCCCGCCGGGCTGAGCCGGATCGCGGCCGCTTGCCGACCGCGGGCGGCGCAGGGCCGGGTCGCCGACTACATACCCGCGCTCGCAGAAGTCCCGGCCTCGAAGTTCGGGGTCGCGATCGCGTTCGCCGACGGCCGGGAACTGGCGGCGGGCGACGCGGACGAGCCTTTCTCGATCCAATCCATCTCGAAAGTGTTCTCGTTCGCGGTCGCGCTGCAGGAGATCGGCGAGCCGCTTTGGACCCGGGTGGGGCGCGAGCCCTCGGGCATGGCGTTCAATTCCTTCGCGCTGCTCGAGCAAGAACGCGGCGTTCCGCGCAACCCGCTGATCAACGCGGGCGCGATCGTGGTGGCCGACGCGCTGCTCGAGATCCGGCCGAACTGGAACGCCGAAACCGTCGACTGGCTGCGCCGACTGTCGGGCTCGGACCGCGTGGCGGTGGACGAGCGCGTGTTCGCGTCGGAGGAGGCGCACGGCGATTTGAACCGCGCTATCGCCTGGTATCTGAAGGCGTCAGGCAATCTGCGCACGGCGCCGGAGAGCGCGACGCAGGCCTATTTCCGCGCATGCTCGGTCGCGATGAGCGCGCGCGAGCTGGCGCGCGCCGGCGCCTTCTTGATCGGACCCGACTGCGGGGCCGAGGCGGGGTACTTCGTACGCCCTGGCCTGCGTCGCCGGATCCGCGCGGTCATGCGGCTCTGCGGTCTTTACGATGCGGCGGGGGACTTCGCGTTTCGCGTCGGCCTGCCCGCGAAATCGGGCGTCGGCGGGGGGATTCTGGCCGTCAAGCCCGGCCACTGGTCCGCCTGCGTCTGGTCCCCGGCGCTCGACGCGAAGGGGAACTCGGTCGCGGGCCAGGCCGCGCTCGAAATGCTGGCCGCGGATCACTGAGGCGCGGCGCGTCCGTCTCAGGCGTTGAACCGGAAGTGCAGCACGTCGCCGTCGCGCACGACGTACTCTTTGCCCTCGAGACGCATCTTGCCCGCTTCTTTGGCCCCGACCTCGCCCTTGTTCGCGACATAGTCGGCGAAGGCGATGGTCTCGGCGCGGATGAAGCCGCGCTCGAAATCGCCGTGGATCACGCCCGCCGCCTGGGGCGCTTTGGCGCCCTCGACGATGGTCCAGGCGCGGGCCTCCTTCGGGCCGACGGTGAAATAGGTGCAGAGGCCGAGCAGCCCATAGCCGGCGCGGATCAGCCGATCGAGACCCGGCTCCTCGAGCCCCATATCGGCCAGGAAGGCGTCGCGCTCCTCGTCGGGCAGTTGCGAGACCTCCTCCTCGATCGCGGCCGAGATCACCACCGACGCCGCGCCCTCGGCCGCGGCCATCTCGGCGACTTTGGCCGACAGCGCGTTGCCGCCGGCCGCCGAGCCCTCCTCGACATTGCAGACGTAAAGTACCGGTTTCGTGGTCAGCAGCTGCAGCATCGACCAAGTCTTGGCGTCCTCCGCCGCGACCTCGACCGTGCGCGCGGGACGACCGTCGACAAGCGCCTCCTTGGCCATCCGCAGCAGGCGGTCCTGCTCTTTGGCTTCCTTATCGCCGCCCTTCAGCTTGCGCACGAGGCCTTCGAGCCGCTTCTCGACGCTGTCGAGATCCGCGATCATCAGCTCGGTCTCGATGGTCTCGGCGTCGGCGATCGGGTCGACGCGGCCGTCGACATGGGTGACGTCGTCGTCTTCGAAGCAACGCAGCACATGGGCCACGGCGTCGACTTCGCGGATATTGGCCAGGAACTGGTTGCCGAGACCCTCGCCTTTCGACGCGCCTTTGACCAAGCCGGCGATGTCGACGAAGGTCAGTCGGGTCGGAATCACCTGCTTGGACTGGGCGATCTCGGCCAGCGCGTCGAGCCGCGGGTCCGGCACGGCGACCTCGCCCACATTCGGCTCGATGGTGCAAAACGGGAAGTTGGCCGCCTGGGCCGCGGCGGTTCGGGTGAGGGCGTTGAACAAGGTCGACTTGCCGACGTTCGGCAGACCGACGATGCCGCATTTGAAACCCATGGACCGCGCGCTCCGGCAATGTGAAGACCGCGGAGCTGTCGCAACGGCCGAGGCCCCTGTCAATGAGACGGGTCGGACAGGGCGGCGGCGACCGGAGGCGCGCATGACGAACAGCGGCGACAAACCTTTCGTGACGCGCGATCGCGCCGCGGACGGCCGGCTGTTCTCTCCCGCCGTCGCGCGCAATCTGCGCCCGATCCGCGACGCGTTGGCCGCGCGCTTCGCGGACGCCCGCGGACAGGCGCTCGAGATCGGCTCGGGAACCGGCGAACACGCGGCCGCGCTGTCGGCGGCGCTGCCGCATTTGACCTGGACGCCGAGCGACCCCGATCCGGCGGCCCGCGCCAGCATCCGAGCCTGGCGCGACTGGGCGCGGACCGACGCGCCGGATCGCGTCGGCGATCTCAACGACCCGATCGATCTCGACGCCGCAGGCCCGTGGCCGACCGAGGCCGGCGGCCCGTTCGTTTTGATCTTCGCCGCGAACATCGTGCACATTGCGCCGTGGGCGGTCGCCGAGGGCCTGTTTCGCGGGGCCGGCGACACGCTGCAGCCCGACGGGGCGCTGGTTCTCTACGGGCCGTTCGCGGAACAGGGCCGGCATGTCGCGGACAGCAACGCGCGTTTCGACGCGTCGCTTCGCGCGCGCGATCCGTCTTGGGGCGTGCGCGACCTGGTCGATCTCGACGCCGTCGCCGGGGCCGCGGGGCTGCGCCGGACCGAAACGCTGGCGCTGCCGGCCAACAATCACCTGGCGACGTGGCGGCGCAGGCGCTGAGGGCCGCGCCCGCTCAGCGCGGGCTGCGCTTCGCGAGGATGCGCTGCAGCGTGCGTCGATGCATGTTGAGCCGGCGCGCCGTCTCGGACACGTTTCGGTCGCACAGCTCGAAGACGCGCTGGATATGCTCCCACCGGACCCGGTCCGCCGACATCGGGTTTTCGGGCGGCGGCGGCTTGTCTTCTTCGCGCGACAGCAGCGCATTGATCACGTCGTCCGCGTCGGCGGGCTTCGACAGATAATCGATCGCGCCGATTTTGACCGCCGCCACCGCGGTGGCGATGGCGCCGTACCCGGTGAGCACGATCACCCGCGCGTTTTCGCGCGTCGACCGGATGGCTTCGACCACCTCAAGCCCGTTGCCGTCCTCCAGCCGGAGATCCACCACCGCAAAGGCCGGCGGTTGCGATCGCGCCAGGGTCAGCCCTTCGGAAACGCTTTCGGCCAAAGCGACCTCGAAGCCGCGCTTCTCCATCGCCCGACCCAGACGCCGGCGAAACGGCTCGTCGTCGTCGACGATGAGCAGCGATCGGTCTTCGCCGAGGCCTTCGATGGGTCCGTCCATGTCGACGTCCTTTTACGGCGACGCCGGCGGATCCGGATGAGACCGCGCCGCTGTCGCGCTTCTGGTTGGTGTCGCGCTTCTGGTTGGGCTTCGTCGCTATCGCGCGTCGCCCGAAGCATCACCCTATATCAGAGCGCGGAGTCAGTTGCGTTTCAAGATCAATAGGCGCGCCGACGCCTGTGCGGACAAAATTCGCGTCGAAATGTCGCGAAGCTCGGCGCCGGTCGTCACACGCCCGCCGCGCCGGCGAGCTTGTCCGCCACGCGCTCGGGCGGGGTCGCGTAGCCGAATTGCGTAATGAACCGCCCGTCCGGGCCCATCGCGTAGACGAAGGTGCTGTGATCCATCGTATAGCCGTCGGGCGCGTCCGGCGTTTCGACCTTTTGAACATAAACCCGATACGCCTGAGCCGCCGCGCGCACTTGCTCGGGCGACCCTCGCAGGCCGATCATGTCGGGGTGAAAAGCCGTCACATAATCGGAGAGCGTCTGTTGATCGTCCCGCTCCGGATCCACCGTCACGAACACCAGTTGCGCGTCGACCCCGCGCGCGGCCAAAGCGTCTTTGGCGGCCACCATGTTCGCAAGCTCGGTCGGGCAGAAATCAGGGCAATAGGTGAAGCCGAAATAAAGGAGCGTGAGGCGACCTTCCAGAAGCGTCTCGTCCACCGGGCGGCCTCGATGGTCGACCAGATCGAAGGGCCCGCCCACCAACGCCTCGCCCACCGAACCGAGCGATCCGGACTGCGCCGCCCGCCCGCCGGACGCGCTCGGTCCGAACAAGGCCACCGAGGCCGACACGCCGACCGCTGCGGCCACGAGGCCGGCGGCGATCAGCAGCATCCAGCGGCCGAAATCGGTCTCCCGCCTCGGCTCGGTCGAGCGCGAACCCGGTTTCTGAGCCATCTCGGCCTCCTTTGACGCGGCGTTGCCCTATGCTGAGCGTGATATGGCGGGCAGGGCCGTCCGCGTCGAGGGCGAGACCCCGCGCGGACGCCGACCAGAACACGCGCGCGCGACCGGCCACGGCGGTCCGGTCGACCGCGCGCCTCGGGCGGTTGCGATGAAGGAGGGCGCTTCGATGGAGAACGCTGCGAAAGCGGCGCGCGATCCCGCTCGGCGCGCGCCGAGCCCGACCGAGCCCGACCGGGCGGCTCGGGCGGACCAAGCCGCCGATCGGACCGGCGTCGAGCGCGCGTCGGCGGCGCCG
>CAZBIG010000089.1:5153-6927 GCA_964491865.1 uncultured Neomegalonema sp.
CGCCCCTCGCCCCGGCGTCGCCCCCGCGCCCCCGGCTACGTCTGGGGGGGGCGCGCCCGGCGCGGGCGCGCGCGGCGGCGCGGGCGATCCGCCGACCGGGCCCGATCCGTTCGCCGCGACGCCGCCTTTCGTGCGCGACTTCCGCTCGATCAGGCTTCAGACCTTGGTGACGCTGCGCTGGCTGGCGGTGGCGGGCCAGGCGGGCGCGATCGCGGTCGCGCAGCTGTTTTTGGGGGTCGAGCTGCCGCTCGCCGCCTGCGCCGTCGCGATCGCGGTGTCGATGTGGCTGAACGCCGTGACCACGCTGGCGGCGAAGCCGAACATGCGGCTGTCGGATCGGGACGCCCTGCTGACGCTGACGTTCGACGTGGTGCAACTGTCGGCGCTGCTGTTCCTGACGGGCGGTCTGACCAACCCGTTCGCGCTGTTCCTGCTCGCGCCGGTGACGATCGCCGCGTCGGTGCTGAGCCTGCGCACGACGCTGGTGATCGGGGGCTTCAGCATTCTGGCCGCCAGCATCTTGTCGCGGAACCACCTGCCGTTGCAGCTGGCGGACGGCGGCGTGCTCGACCCTCCGGCGCTCTATCTCGCGGGGTTCTGGGTGGCGATCGCGCTGGGCGTGGCGTTTCAGGCGGGATACGCGCGGCGGGTCTCGGTGGAGGCGTTCAACATGTCCGCCGCGCTGTCGGCGACCCAGATGGCGCTCGAGCGCGAGCAGCGGCTCTCGGCGATCGGCGCGCTGGCCGCGGCCACCGCGCACGAGCTCGGCACCCCGCTCGCCACCATTAAACTGACCGCTTCCGAGCTGAAGGGCGATCTGAAGGCCCATCCGGGGCTCGACCCCGAGGAGGCGGCCCTGCTGTCGGGCGACGCCGCGCTGATCGCCGAGCAGGCCGCGCGCTGCCGCGATATTCTGCATCGTCTGGCCTCGGCCCAGGCCCCCGAGGACGCCCAAATCAAGCGCGCGCCCGCCACGGCCGTGCTCGAGGAGGCCGCCAAACCGCATCTGTCGCGCCGCGCCGAGGTGGTGTTCCGGGTCCAGGGCCGACCGGCCGCGCCGGCGTCGGGGCCGCAGCCCTATTTGCCGCGGCGCCCGGAGATCATCCACGGCGTCCGCAACCTGGTGCAGAACGCGGTCGACTTCGCGGCCTCGACGGTTTGGATCGACGTCGACACCGACGAGCGCGCGCTCACGGTGACGATCGGCGACGACGGGGCGGGCTTCAGCCAAGACATTCTGGCCCAACTCGGCGAGCCCTTCGCAACCACTCGCGGCAAGGGCGGGGCCGGCATCGACGACGCCTATCAGGGCATGGGGCTCGGGGTGTTCATCGCCAAGACGCTGCTCGAGCGCACCGGCGCCTCGGTCAGCTTCTCGAACGGGGGCGGCGCCGTCGACAGCGGCGGCGGCGGGCTCGCGTCGGCCTATGGCGGCGGGCTCGGCCCGGGCCTCAGCGGCGGCCGCGGCTCGGGGCTGGGGGCCGGGCTCGGTTCGGGCGTCGGCGCGGGTCTCGGCGACGGCCGGCTCGGGCGCCGCGCCGCCGACGTCGCGACGTCCCCCGAGATCACCGGCGCGGTGGTGCGGGTGCGCTGGCCGCTGTCCGCCCTCGAAAGCCCCGCCGTCTCGAGCGCGAGCGACTTGCCGCGCTGAGGCGCTCTCCGCCGCGCGACGGCGTCGACGCAAACGCCTTTAAGCCGAGGCCGATCCGGTCTAAGAAGCCGATATTGTAAGGCGGCGAGCAGAAACCACATGATCCGGGGATCAACCCATGCG
>CAZBIG010000089.1:6937-9324 GCA_964491865.1 uncultured Neomegalonema sp.
CGGTCTCCAACCCCTCCGCCGCGCCGGCGGCGGGGGGCTGGGGCCCGCCGGGCGCCCGCGACCGGCGCCGGCGGGCTCGGCGCCGGCTGGGCGGCGGCGGCCGCCGCCGAGCCGCTCGCGTCAAGCTGGGTTTCGGCGTCGGTTCCGGACTGGCCGGCCTCGCTGAGCGTCGCCGGCGCCGTGTCGGGCGAGCCTGCCCTGGCGGCGCATCTGTTCGCGGCGGGCGGAGGCGCCTTGGCGGTGGCCGCCGGCCTCGCCTGCGCGGCGCTCTGGCGCCGTTTGGCGCGGGCCCGCCGATCGATCGCGGCGCTCGAGTCCCGGCTCGCGGGCGATCTGTCCGAAGAACGGGTGTTCGTGCTGCGCCGCGGGCGCCTCGAGCCCGCCTCGCCCGCCACCGAGGGCTATGTGGCCGAGCGCTTTTCGGACATCGACGAAGCGTCCGGCCCGGGCCCGACCCGGGCGGGCGCGCTGTTCGACGCCGCGACCATCCGCGAGGTCGGCCCGCAGCTGCGCGCGCTCGCGAGCGAGGGCGCGCCCTTCGACGCCGAGGGGCGCGACCATGCGGGGCGGCGGGTTCGGATCGTCGGCCGCGCGGCGGGGGCGACGGCCGTGGTCCGGGTTTGGCCCTCGGGACGCGCGCCGCGGCCGGCCGCGCCGGCGACCGATCCGGCGGCCGGGCCGCGACCGGCCGACGCCAAAGGGGCCTCGGGGGCGGCCTCTGTTGCCGCCTCCAACGCAAGCTCCAAGGCCGTCTCCGGGGTCGACGACACGGTCGCCTCCGGGGCGGAGGCGGTCGCCGAGGCAAGGGCCGCGACCGCGGGCGCCGGCTCGGGCGCGGCCGGTCCTGCGGGACCCGATATCGGAAGCGTCGACGCCGCCGAGGACGCGGCCGCGTTCCGACCGGCCTTCGACCTCGCGCCCGCCGGGCTGGCGGTGTTCGAGCCCGACGGCCGTCTGCGCATCGCGAACGCGGCGCTGGCCCGCCTGTGGCGCCTCGACGCCGACTGGCTGTCCGAAAGGCCGACGCTGCGGACGGTTCTGAACGCGGCCCGCGCCCAGGGCCGCATCCCCGAGCGCGCCGGCTTCGCGGCCTGGCTGGCCGAAGTCGCCAGCGATCCGGTCGCCGCGCTCGGACCCGAGACGCTGTGGACGCTGGCGGACGGCGACGCGCTGAAAATCGCGCCGCAAGCGCTGCCCGACGGCGCGGTCCTGCTGCTGGTCACCGACGAAACCGCCACGCTCAGTCTCGAACGGCGGTACAAATCCGCGGTCGGGGCGCGGCTCGCGGCGCTGAACGCCATCGATCAGGGCGTGGCGCTGGTGGGGCTCGACGGTCGCGCGCTGCTGGTGAACGCCGCGTTCGGCCGCCTGTGGGGCCTGCGCGTCGGCGACCCGCGGCGAGGGGCCCCCAGCCTGGAGGGCGCGCCGGCCGCCGCGATCGCCGAGATCGCCGGACGCGACGCGGCGGACGCGGCGGCCTGGTCGCGGATCCGCGACGCGCTCGCGGCCGCCGGCCCGCGCCGGTCGGACAGCTTCACCTATGAGCGCGGCGACGGCCGGGCCTTGTCGATCCAGGTCTCGCCGCAGCCCGACGGCGGCGCCCTGATCGCCTGCCGCGACGTCACCGACGCGCGGCGCGCCGAGCGGGCGCTGGCCGAGAAAGCCCGCGCGCTCGAGGCCGCCGACCGGCTGAAATCGGAGTTTCTCAATTCGGTGGCGGGTCAGGTGCGCACGCCGCTCGACACCGTGATCACCTTCGCCGAGACGCTGCGCGAGGGCGGGGCGGGGCCGTTGCGCAAACGCCAGCGCGACCAGCTCGAGGAATTGCTGCGCGCCGCCAACGATCTGCGCGAAGTGGTGTCGGACGCCCTGGCGCTCGGGGCGCTGAACGGCGCGCCCGAGGCCTGGGCCGAACCGACGCCGCTGGACCTGACCCATACGCTCGAGAACCTCGCGAGCGGTCTGGCCCCCCGCGCCCGACGCCGCGGGGCCGAGCTGGTCGCCGCGCTGCCGACCGAGCCGCTCTCGACGCTGGGCGACGCCGGGCGCCTGCGCCAGGCGATCGCTAGCGCGGCGGCGGCGGCCATCGCCGAAGCGGCGCGGGGCGACCGGATGACGTTGAAGCTCGGCCGGTCGGAGGGCGCGGGCGGCCCCGAGGCGACGGTCGAGATCGACTGGCGCGACGGCGCGACCGACCGCGCGGGGCTCGACGCGGTGGCCGACGCGAGCCGATCGCCGTTCGCCAGCGAGGCCGCGGCCGTGGCGATGTCGCTGGCGCGGCGCACGGTCGAGGCCCATGGCGGTCGGCTCGATCTGACCGAGGGGCGCGGCTCGGCCTGCGCCGCGTTCCGGCTGCCGCTGCACGACGCGAGCTCGTCCGCGCCGCC
>CAZBIG010000090.1:0-9234 GCA_964491865.1 uncultured Neomegalonema sp.
GGGCACGGGGGGGGTGCTGGCGGGCCGGGGGGGGCTGATCGCGGCGCGCGGCGACACGCTGCGGCTGAACGCCCGGGTCGCCTAAATCGTGCTGGCCGCCGGCGGGCGGGGGCGGCCGCGGGCCCGCGGCGTGCGGCTCGAGAGCGGCGAGGAGATCGCCGCCGACGTCGTCGTGTCGAACGTCGACAGCGCGGCCACCTATCGCCGTCTGGTTCCGGCCCGGGCGCGCAAGACCTGGACCGATCGCGCGCTCGATCGGGCGCGCTACTCGATGAGCCTGTTCGTCTGGTATTTCGGGACCAATCGGCGCTACGAGTCCGTCGATCATCACACCATCGTACTCGGTTCGCGCTATCAGGAGCTGTTGAAGGACATCTTCGACCGCAAGGTGCTGGCCGAGGATTTCAGCCTGTATCTCCACCGCCCGACCCGCACCGACCCGTCCCTCGCGCCGGCGGGCTGCGACGCGTTCTACGTGTTGTCGCCGGTGCCGAACCTGGACGCGGACGTCGACTGGTCCGTCGCCGCCGAGCCCTATCGGCGGCGCATCGAGGCGCGCCTTTCCGAGACCGTGCTGCCGGGCCTGAAGGACGCTGTGGTCAGCTCGAAGGTGATCACGCCGCAGGATTTCCAGGGACGGCTGTTTTCCGAGAAGGGCGCGGCGTTCGGGCTGGAGCCGGTCCTGACCCAGACCGCCTGGTTCCGCCCCCATAACCGCAGCGAGGACGTCGACGATCTGTATCTGGTCGGGGCCGGCTCGCATCCAGGGGCCGGCCTGCCGGGCGTCCTCTGCTCCGCCAAAGTTCTCGATCGAGTGGTGCCGCATGCCTCTGAACGCGTTTGAGCCGGGCCGCGCCGGCGCTTCGTCCGACAGCCGCGACGCCCGGGCGTCCGGCGCCGCGGCGCAGGCGCGCGCCGAGCGCGCTCAGGCGCGGCGGGCGGCGGCGCGTTTCGAGGCCGACCTCGCCGACTGTCGCGCGATGATCCGGACCGGATCGCATTCGTTTTACGCCGCCTCGCGGCTGTTGCCGTCGCGGGTGCGTCGCCCGGCTTTCGCGCTCTACGCGTTCTGCCGCTTGGCCGACGACGCGGTCGATCTGGCCGAGGACGGGCGCGCCCGGGGCGCGGGCGACGCGGCGTCGGGCTGGGCGGCGCTCGAGCGGCTGCGGCGACGCCTTGACCGGGTTTACGCCGGGCGCCCCTGCGACGCGCCGGCCGACCGGGCCTTCGCCGCGACCGCCGCCTATTTCGCGCTGCCGCGCGCCTTGCCCGAGGCCCTGCTCGAGGGCTTCGCCTGGGATTTAGAGGGGCGACGCTACGAGACGCTGGCGGATGTCGAGGCCTATGCGGCGCGGGTCGCCGGCTCGGTCGGGGCCATGATGTGCGGGCTCAGGGGCGCGCGGGCGGCCGACCGGGTGGCGCGGGCCTGCGACCGCGGGGCCGCGATGCAGCTCACGAACATCGCGCGCGACGTCGGCGAGGACGCGCGCGCCGGCCGGCTTTATCTGCCGCGCGCGTGGCTGCGCGAGGAAGGCGTCGATCCCGAGCGCTGGTTGGCGCGGCCGGTCCTCACCTCCGGCGTGGCGCGGGTCACCGCGCGCCTGCTCGACGCGGCGGACCGGCTCTACCGGCGCTCGGAGGCGGGCATCGCCCGGCTGCCGGCGGATTGCCGGCCGGCGATCTACGCGGCGCGCTACATCTACGCCGAGATCGGGGCCGAGATCGCCCGCGCCGGCTTCGACAGCGTCTCGCGCCGGGCGTCGACCTCGACGGCGACCAAGGCGATGTTGATCGGACGGGCCGTCGGCGCGAGTTTTCGCCCGGCGCGCTGGGACCCGGCGCCGCCGTCGCCGGCGATGCGGTTCCTGGTCGAGGCGGCCGCGCTGAACGCGCCCTTCCCGGTTCGGCGGCCCGGCCGTCCGGTCTGGCCGCCGGGCCTCGCGCAGGTGGACCGGGTGCTCGACATCTTCGTTCGTTTGGCGCAGGACGAGGCGGAGCGCCGCGCGGCGGAGAACGCCGGGCCGGGCGGCGCGCGGGCTCAGCGCGGCGGGTCGTCGGTCGCGGGCGACCGGGCGGGCGGCTTCAGCGCGGGCTGAACAGGGAGCGAGCGCAATGGCTTTCGGCGACATGGCGGCGCTGCTTGGTTTTCTGCTTGCGGTTGCGGCGGCGGGCGCGAGCGGCGCGATTTTTCGCCCCGGCGACTGGTATGAGAGCCTCGACAAGCCCGACTGGCGGCCGCCGAACTGGCTGTTCGGCCCGGTCTGGCTGGCGCTGTACATCTGCATCGCCCTTTCGGGCTGGCTGGCGTGGCGCGCGGTCGGCTTCGCGGGCGCGCCGGCGGCCTTCGCGCTGTACGGCCTGCAACTCGTGTTGAACTTTCTGTGGTCGGCGCTGTTCTTCGGACTGCGGCGGATGGACCTGGCGCTGGCCGAGATGGCGCTGCTGTGGCTGTCGATCGCGGGGCTGATCGCGGCTTTCGCGCCGATTTCGACGCTCGCGGCGCTGTTGCTCGCGCCCTATCTCGCCTGGGTGAGCGTCGCCTTCGCGCTGAACCTGTCGATCCTGCGTCGGAACGCGCGGGGGGCCGTCGCGGCGGGCCCGAGATGAGCGACCGGACCTTCGTTCTGATCGAGCTGGTCTTGACCTTCGGCGGGTTGCTCGCCTTCGCGGCGCATCAGATCCGCGCGGTGCGCGCCCGCCCGTCCGACGCGGGGTCGGGCGGCGCCGAGCGGCGCGAGCTTTCGACGCCGGCGGCGCCCGCGGAGCGCGCCGCCGCTGACGCTTGCCAAAAACGCTTCCCAAAACGCCGCCCCTGACGCTTCGCCCGACGTTTTTCCGCGGCCGGCGTCGCGAGGGGGGGCGAGGCGCGGCCGGGCGCGTCTCCCGCCCTTGAGAGTGCGGTCCCGGCGTCGCCGTTCCGCGCGCCCACCCCGACGCGCCCGGCCGCGCGCGCCGACCCGGTCGTCTCGGAGATCGGCGCGGCGCCGGCCGGATCAGGCGCGCCCGGCGAAAAGCGCCCGCGGCATGCGCCAGGGCAGCATCAGCTTCACCCAGCGCTGGGCGAACCGGTCGAGGTCGAGGCTTTCGTGCACCGCCGGCGCCTCGACCCCGAACAGGCGGGTCTCGAGCTCGGCGCGGGCGTAAAACGGCGCGTCTTCGAGCCGTCGCGCCTCGCGCACGGGGCCGTCGGCCTGCGTGAAGCGCCGGAGCCCGAACAGGGTCTTGGGCAAGGGCCGCCGCTCGGGCGGCGCGAACCGCTCGAGCGCGCCGTCGCTCGCCCAGCGCAGCCCCAGCGACAGCGTCGAGCCGTCGCGCCGTTCGGCGTCGTACAGGATCGCCGCGGCGTCTCCGGGCAAGGCGGCGCGCGACCAGTCCCAGCGCCGAAACCGCGCTTCAAGCGGCTCGACCCCCCAATTCGCGTCGAGATAGCCGGCGCCGCTCCAGGACAGCGCCGGCCGCTCGAGCGCGACCTCGATCGCCGCCCGCGGGGCGATCGGCCGCCAGAAATGCCGGCCTTCGGGATCGAGCGCGAAGGTCTCGGGGCCGAGGGCCGGCGGCCGGATGCGCACGCGGCCCTTGAGGCGGGAGAGATGCGGCACGGCGGTTTCGTCGATCGCGACCGTCAGCGCGTCGTCCTCCCAGGTCAGGCGGCTGGGCCCCAGATCGTAGCGCGCGGCCTCGCGGCGCGCCGCGCGGGCGGGCCGTTCGGTCATGCTCCAGCGGTTCCACGGCGTGAACATGCCGGCCACCGGTCCGCCGAGGCGCGCCCGCGGGCCGTACAGCGCGACGTTGAGCGCGCAGTGATCCTCGGGGCGGCCGCGGCCGCGCCAAGCGTAATAGGGCGAGAACACGCTGCCGACGAAGGCGATCAGCGTGATCCCGAACCGCCCGTCGTCGCTGAGCCCGTCGAGATACCACCAGAGATAGCCGCCGGGCGGCACCGGGGCGTCGAAGCGCGGTCGGCCATCAGCGCCGACGCCGCTAAACGGCCCGACATCGCCGCCATGGGCGCCCCCGGGCCCGGATGCGCGCTGCCCGACGCCAGATAGAGCCCCGGGATCCGGCTCCGCGCCCCCGGCCGGGCGAAGGACGCCCAGATCCCGTGGTTCGCCCGCCCGTAGAGCGCGCCCCCCGTCCCCGGAAACAGTTCCGCGAAGTCGGTCGGCGTGGTCAGGACGCGCGCCTCCGGCGGGGCCGTCAGGCGCAGCCCGCGCCGGGCCAGGGCGTCGAAGGTCGCGCTCTCGCATCGGGCGATCTCCTCTGGGTCGAATGGGCCCTCCGGCCCCGCGCCGTCGCCGCGGGCGGGGGCGTTGACCAGGATCTGCAGGCGTTCGGGCCCGACCGGGCGGGGCGCGTCGGCCCCGGGGCGGTCCTCGGCGCAGACATAGACGGTCGGATCGTCGGGGGCGCGGGCCTCGGTGAAAATCTGGCGGAACTCGCGCGCGTAATCGGCCGAAAAGAACAGGTTGTGCCGGATCAGCGGGAAGCCGGACGTCTCGGCGGCCAGGGTCCAGACGAAAGCCGACAGCGAGCGGCGCGCCGGCGGGGTTTCGGGCGCGGCGGCGCGGGCGTCGGCGCCGAACAGGCCCGCCCCGAGCGCCGAGACGTCGGCGTTCGAGACCACGGCGTCGGCGCGCAGCGTGTCGCCGTCGGCCAGCCGCAGGCCCGCGGCCCGGCCGTGCTCGACCAGGATCTCGGCGACCGGCGCGTTGTAGCGGAAAACCACGCCTTGCGCGCGGGCGAAGCGTTCGAGCGCGGCGGCGAAGGCGCGCATGCCGCCCGCCACCGACCAGACGCCGGCCTGCTCGACATGGGCGACCAGCATCAGGGTCTGGGGCGCGCGGAACGGCGACGAGCCGCAATAGGTGGCGTAGCGCGCGAACAGCTGGCGCAGGCGCGGATCCTGGAAGCTGCGCCCGAGGGCGCGCCAGAGCGTGGGCGCGGGCGCGATCCGAAGCAGGGCGTCGAGGCGGCCGACCCCGATGCGCCGGGCGAGCGTCGTCGGGCTCGGCCGCTGGGCGGCGATATAGCTCGGGGCGAGCGTCTCGTAGACGGCGCGGACGCGGTCGAGAAACGCCCGGTAGCGCGCCGCTTCGGCCGGTCCGGCGAAGGCGGCGACCGCGTCGGCGGCGCGACCGGGATCAGCGAACAGGTCGAAGCGGGCGTCGCCGCGGGTTTCGGGGTCCCAGGCGTGGCGGGCCAGTATCTCGAGCGGCGCGAGCGTCGCCCAGTCGTCGAGCCGGGCCCCGGCCTCGGCGAACAGCTCGTCGAACACCCAGCGCATCGTGAAGACCGTGGGGCCGCCGTCGATTTCGACGGGCTGGGCGGCGGGGCCGACGGGGACGGCGCGCATCTTTCCGCCCGGCGCGGGGCCTTTCTCGACCGCGACGACCTCGACGCCGCGCGCCGCCAGGGCGATCGCGGCGCAGAGCCCGCCGACGCCGGCCCCGATCACCGCGACCCGCATGGCGCCTCCGGGGGTTGGGGCCGGCTCGGTCGCCGGCCGTTACAGGGGAAGTCGACAATCCGCATTGACAGCAGGCTACGGCGTCCGCAGTCTCAGTGTCCAGTTTAATTGACATATGCGCTGACAGCGAATGCTGACGCGCGCTCGGGGCGGCGCGCCGCCCATCGGCGCCGCTCAGGGCGCCCAGCCGGGAGGGAAGCATGGAGATCGCCAACCGGATCGAGGCGGCGCTCGACGCCGCGATCAGCCGCGCCGAAGGACCGCGCGGCGAGGCGTCGGGGAGCGACGCGGTCGCGATCGCGGCGCCGCCGAAACTGGCCGCGGCGCTGCGTCATGCGGTGTTTTCGGGCGGCGCCCGAGTTCGGCCGCAGCTCTGCCTGGCCGTGGCGACCGCCTGCGGCGACGACGCGCCGGCCCTGTCCGACGCGGCGGCGGCCGCGGTCGAGCTTCTCCACTGCGCCTCGCTGGCCCATGACGACCTGCCGATGTTCGACGACGCCGACACCCGGCGCGGCCGACCGTCGGTGCATGCGGCCTTTGGCGAACCGATCGCGCTGCTGGCGGGCGACGCGCTGATCGTCGCGGCTTTCGAAACCATCGCGCGGGCCGGCGCGGCGCGTCCGGCGCGGGCCGCGGCGCTGGCCGGGATCGTCGCGCGGGCCGTCGGGGCGCCGTTCGGCATCGTGGCCGGCCAGGCCTGGGAAAGCGAGCCCGAGGCCGATCTCTCCGCCTATCAACGCGCCAAGACGGGGGCGTTGTTCGAGGGCGCGACCGTCTCGGGCGCCGTCGCCGCCGGCGGCGACCCCGGACCCTGGCGCGCGCTCGGCGCGAAGCTGGGCGAAGCCTATCAAGTGGCCGACGACATTCGCGACGTCGCCTGCGACGCCGCCGATCTCGGCAAGCCGCAGGGTCAGGACGCGGCGCTCGACCGGCCGAACATCGTGCTGGCCCGCGGCATGGCGGCGGCGGTCTCGACCTTGAAGGGGCTCGTTCAGGACGCGGTCGACGCGATTCCGCCCTGCGACGGGGCCGAGCGGCTGCGCGATCTGGTGCGGCTGCAGGCGACCCGGTTGACGCCGAAGCGCCTCGACGCGAGCGCGGCGTGAGCGATCAAGCGACGCCCGTCGCTGTCGGCCGGCTCGGCTGGCTCGAGCGCGCGCGCAACGGCGTGCTGGCGTTTCGGGACCGGCTGCTCGGCGATCCGGCGTTTCAGCGGCGGGCGGCGGCCTCGCCCTTCATGCGGCCGGTGGCGCGCAAGCGCGCGCGCGAGCTGTACGACATCGTCGCGGGCTTCGTGTACAGCCAGACGCTGTCGGCGGCGGTGCGGCTCGAGTTGTTCGATCTGCTGGCGGCGGGGCCGATGAGCCTGCGGAGCCTGGCGCGCGAGACCGCGATGCCGCCCGAGGCGCTGCGCCGGTTGCTGGTGGCGGCCGAGTCCCTGCGTCTGGTCGATCGGCGGGGCGTCGCGCCCGACGGGGACGCGCTCTACGGGCTGGGCGATCTCGGGGCGGCGGTGAACGGCGCGCCCGGCGTCAAGGAGATGGTCGCCCACCACGCGCTGCTCTACGCCGACCTGGCCGACCCGGTGAGCCTGCTCCGCGCGAGCGCCGATCCGGCGCGATCCGACGCGCGGCCCGACACGCGGTTGAGCGGCTATTGGCGCTACGCCGGCGACGAGCGGGCGGCCGCGTTGCCGGCCGAGGCGGTCGCCGATTACACGCGGCTGATGGGCGCATCGCAGCCCCTGGTCGCCGAAGAGGTGCTCGCGGCGCACCCGTTCCGGCGCGCGCGTCGACTGCTCGACATCGGCGGCGGCGACGGCAGTTTCGCCCGCGCGGCGCTCGCGGCCGCGCCCGGTCTCGAGGCGGTGGTGTTCGACCTGCCCGCGGTCGCCGAGCGGGCGACCGCGCGCTTCGCGGCCGAAGGGCTGTCGGCCCGCGCGACGGCGATCGGCGGCAGCTTTTTCGACGATCCGCTGCCGACCGGCTGCGACCTGCTGACGCTGGTGCGGGTGATCTTCGACCATGGGGACGCGGCGGCGGTTCGGATCCTGCGCGCCGCGCGCGCGGCCACGCCGCCGGACGGCGCGCTTTTGGTGGCCGAGCCGATGGCCGACACCCCCGGCGCCGAGCCGATCGGGGCGGCCTATTACAATTTCTACCTTCTGGCGATGGGCGGCGGACGCGCGCGCAGCCCCGAGCAGTTGTCCGAACTGCTGCGGGCGGCCGGCTACGGCCGGGTGCGCCTGCTGAGCGCGCGCCGTCCCATCCTGACCCGCGTTCTGGTGGCGCGGCCGTGACGCGGTTGGTCGCGTCGGCGGCGTGGCGGAGTGTAAATTTAGGTTGACATATGTTGGCGTAAAAATACGCTGACAGCTGAAGAGGAGCCGTTGTCGGCGGGCCGCGCGCCCGCCGCGCAGAAGCGGCGTCCGGGAGGAAGTGATGAGCGCAAGCTCGGTTGAAGGGGCCGGTTCGAAAGGCCGCCCGTCCGATTTCAAAGACGCCGACGCCCCGGCCCTCGCGGTCGTGCTCGACGCGCCGCGCGCGCTCGGTCTGCGCCGGCTCGCCGCCTCGGCGGTCGGGCCCGAGGACGTCGCCGTGGCCGTCGACTGGAGCGGCGTCAGCACCGGCACCGAGCGATTGCTTTGGTCGGGCGAGATGCCGAGCTTCCCGGGCATGGGCTATCCGCTGGTGCCGGGCTATGAGGCGGTCGGCCGGGTGGTCGCCGCCGGGCCCGACGCCGGCCTCGCGCTGGGCGAGACCGTGTTCGTCCCCGGCGCGCGCTGCTTCTCCGAGGCCCGCTGCTTGTTCGGGGCGGCCGCGAGCCGGCTGGTCGCGCCGGCCGAGCGCGTCCATGCGGTTCCGGCCGATTTGGGCGCTGACGGCGCGCTGCTCGCGCTCGCGGCCACCGCCTATCACGCGCTCGGCGGGTCGATCGGGACCGCGCCCAGCCTGATCGTCGGGCATGGCGTGCTCGGGCGCCTGTTGGCGCGGATCGCGCTGTTGATGAGCGGCCCGGCGCCCACGGTGTGGGAGACCAACCCCGCCCGGCGCGACGGGGCCGAGGGCTATGCGGTGGTCGACCCCGCCGAAGACCCGGCCGACCGCCGTTACCGACTGATTATCGACGCCAGCGGCGACGCCGACCTTCTCGACCGGCTGATCGCGCGTCTCGCGCCCGGCGGCGAGATCGTGCTGGCGGGTTTTTACAGCCGTCGTCTCGGCTTCGACTTCGCGCCGGCCTTCCTGCGCGAGGCGCGCCTGCGCGTCGCCGCCGAATGGCGCCCCGCCGACATGCGCGCCGTCGTCGATCTCGCTGCGCGGAAGCGGTTGTCGCTCTCGGGTCTGGTCACCCATCGCGCCCCGGCCGCCGACGCCGCCGACGCCTACCGCATCGCCTTCGACGATCCCGCCTGCCTGAAAATGATGCTCGACTGGAGGAACGCGCAATGATCGACGCTTTCGACGAGCGCCCGGGCGCGCCCGAGGCCGACGCCGTCTCGGACGCCTCTCCGGCCGCCGGTCAGGCCCCGCGGCTGCGCGCCGAGGCCGCCGTCGCGCCCGATCCGGTTCCGGTCGGTCCGGTCGCCAAGAAAACCGAAATCATCGCGATTTACGGCAAAGGCGGGATCGGCAAGAGCTTCACCCTCGCCAATCTCAGCTATTCGATGGCGCAGGCCGGCAAGAAAGTTCTGCTGATCGGCTGCGATCCCAAGTCGGACACCACCTCCCTGCTGTTCGGCGGCAAGGCTTGCCCGACGATCATCG
>CAZBIG010000091.1:0-9196 GCA_964491865.1 uncultured Neomegalonema sp.
CGGCCTGGCTGCTCTGGGTGCTCGGCGGCCAAGTCGGCGTCGACGCGCTGTTCGGCGCGCTGATCGGGCTGGTGCTGATCGCGCTCGCCGCCTTCGCCCTCGGCGCGGGCGAGCCCGCCGCGGCGCTCGGGCGACGGATCGCGGCCGCGGCGGCGCTGGTCGCGCTGGCGGGGTCGGCCGCGCAGTTGGCCCCGAGCCTCGACGGCGGGACCGCCGCGCCCGCGCGCGCCGAGTCCGCCGGCGACGGGGCGACGCCCTACGCGGCCGACCGGCTCGAGGCGCTGCGGCGCGACGGGCGCACCGTGTTTCTGAACGTCACCGCGGACTGGTGCATCAGCTGCAAGGTGAATGAGCGGCTGGTGCTGAGCGGCGACGGCTTCGGCGCCGCGCTCGGCGCGGCCGACGCCGTCTATATGAAGGGCGACTGGACCCGGCGAGACGACGCGATCACCGCGTTGTTGGCCGACTTCGGCCGCGTCGGCGTGCCGCTTTACGTGGTGTTCCCGGGCGACGGATCCGCGCCGCGGGTGTTGCCGCAGATTTTGACCGAGGAAATCGTCCGCACGGCGTTGATCGCCGATTGAGAGTGAACATCTGACTTGTTTGTCGAGCCCTGCAGCTCGGCGAGCAGGGCGCCGCGCCAAGACGGGGGCGGCGCCGGCGCGGCGGCCGCAGCCGCCGCAATCGACCACGAAAGGGGAGACCACATGACACGCCTGACCCGCCGCGCGCTGATGCCGCTGACCGGCGCCGCCCTGACTGCTGGACTGACCGCTGGAGCGGCCGGCGTCGCCGACGCCGCGCCGGCGCCGAACAAGGCGGCCCCGCCGTTCGCCGCGCTCGACACCAACGGCGACGCGGTCGAGCTGCTGTCGCTCAAAGGCAAAACGGTGGTCCTCGAATGGACCAACCACGACTGTCCTTACGTCCGGAAGCACTATCGCAGCGGCAACATGCAGGCGCTGCAAAAGGACGCCACCGAGAACGGCGTGGTCTGGATCTCGATCATCTCTTCGGCCCCGGGCCGTCAGGGCTATGTGGAAGCGCTCGAAGCCAACGCCATCGCCGAAGAAAACGGGGCCGCGCCGAGCCACATCGTGCGCGACCCGGGCGGTGAGATCGGCAAGCTCTACGCCGCGGTGACGACGCCGCACATGTTCGTCATCAACCCGGCCGGCGAGATCGTCTTCATGGGCGGCATCGACGACAAGCCGACGGCGGACATGGCGGATATCTCGACCGCCACCAACTATGTGCGCGCGGCGCTCGACGCGGTCGCGGACGGCCGGACGCCCGAAGTGCAGTCGGCCCGGCCCTACGGCTGTTCGATCAAATACGGCGCCTGATCGCCTCGGCGCCGCGCACGCGCAGGGCATGACCGAGGAAATGAGGGAGGGGGCGCGTCCGCAATCGCGGCGCGCCCTCCGCCATGATCGACGGGGCGCCGAAAAAGCGGCCGAGGGCCGGCCTAGGCGCCTCAGTCGACGTCGACGACCTTGCCGGGGTTCAAGATGTTGAGCGGGTCGAGCGCGCGTTTCAGATCGGCCATCACCGCCCACGCCGCGCCATGCTCGGCGGCCATCAGCTTTTTCTTGCCGACCCCGACGCCATGTTCGCCGGTGACGGTGCCGCCGAGCGCCAGCGCGCGCGTCGCCAGCCGCTCGGCCAGCGCCTCTGCCGCGGCGAGTTCGGCGGGCGCGTCAGGATCGATCAGAATGGCGAGGTGGAAGTTGCCGTCGCCCACATGGCCGACCAACGGCGCCGTCAGGCCCGAGCGCGCGAGATCTTGCTGGGTGTCGCGGATGCAGCGCGCGAGCTCCGAGATCGGCACGCACACGTCTGTGACATAGCCGACCGCGCCCGGTCGCAGCGCCTTCGCCGCGTAATAGGCGTTATGCCGCGCCGCCCACAGCCGAGCCCGGTCTTCCTCGCGGGTGGCCCAGTCGAAATGCGCCCCGCCCTGGTCGGCGGCGATCCCGCCGAACGTCTCGGCCTGCTCGGCGACGGCGGCGGGGCTGCCGTGAAACTCGACGAACAGGTGCGGCTTCAGCGGCAGGTCCAAGCCGGAATAGCGCGTCACCGCGTCGATCTGCAGCGCGTCCAGCAGCTCGATCCGCGCCATGGGCAGGCCGGCCTGGATCGCCAGGATCGTCGCGTCGACCGCGCCGTCGACGGTCTCGAAGGCGCAGGTCGCTGCGGCGATCGCTTCCGGCCGGCCGAACAGACGCACCGTGAGCTCGGTGATCACCCCGAGCGTGCCCTCCGAGCCGACGAACAGACGCGTCAAATCATAGCCCGCCGAGGATTTGCGCGCGCGGCCCCCGGTGCGGATCAGTCGTCCGTCGGCCAGCGCCACCTCGAGGCCGAGCACCACGTCGCGCATCGTGCCGTAGCGCACCGCGTTGGTCCCCGAGGCCCGGGTGGCCGCCATGCCGCCCAAGGTGGCGTCGGCGCCGGGGTCGACCGTGAACATCAGGCCGGTGTCCCTCAGGGCCGCGTTCAGCCGCGTGCGCGTGACGCCGGGCTGAACCACCGCGTCGAGATCGCCGGCGTGGATTTCGAGCACCTGATCCATCGCGCTCATGTCGAGACTGACGCCGCCCGCGATCGGCACGACATGCCCTTCCAGCGACGTGCCGACGCCGAACGGGACCACCGGGCAGCGATGGGCGCTGCAGATTTCCAGGATCTCGGCCGTCTCTTGGGCGCTGCGGGGAAAAGCCACCGCGTCCGGGCGTTGCGGGGCGTGATGCGCCTCGTCTCGGGCGTGCGCGTCTCGCGCCGCCGCCGTGGTCGTCAGCCGGTCGCCGAGCCGGTTCTGGAGCGCCTCGATCGCGGAGGCGTAAGGCGCGTCGAGCATGGGGTCCTCTCGATGGCGGGCGGGTTGCGGGTCGGGTCGGGACCGCCCCGCCGCGGGCCCACCTTAAACGCGGCCGGCGCGTGCGCAACGGGGTCGCGGGCGGGCCCTTGGGCGCTCGACAGCGGGGCGGCGGCGGCGCAGGATGTCGATGCGGCCGGTCCGATCCGCCGCGACGAAAGGCCTTTTTGATGCGCGACGCCCCGCCTGCCTCCGCCTTGCGGCCCTTTCCAGCCGCGCGGCTCCGCTCGGAAATCCGGGCGGTCTCGTCGGCCTGGATCGACTATAACGGCCATATGAATATCGGCTATTACGGGCTGGCGTTCGACCAAGCGCTTGACGACATCTACGAACATTGGCTCGACATGGGCGCGTCTTATGTCAAACGCGAGGGTATGGGCCCGTTCGCGTTGCAAGAGCATATTCACTTCTTGCGAGAGTTGCGGGAAGGGCAAAGATTTTGGGTCGAGTTCCAACTGCTCGACGCCGACCATAAGCGCATGCACATGTTTTCGCAGATGGTGGCCGCGCCCGAGGGAGCCGAGACG
Source organism: uncultured Neomegalonema sp. (assembly GCA_964491865.1). Classification (GTDB taxonomy): domain Bacteria; phylum Pseudomonadota; class Alphaproteobacteria; order Rhodobacterales; family Rhodobacteraceae; genus JBCBRF01. The sequence goes on from CAZBIG010000091.1 coordinate 3,406, forward strand.
GCGGACCAAGGCGCCTATGTGGCGGCGACCGCCGAACAGCTGTCGATGAACGTGGATCACGCGACCCGCCGCTCCGCGCCCTATCCGGATCGCGCGCGGGCGCGTCTCGAGGCGCTTCTCGCCGCGCATCGGGATCTGCCGAAGCCCGAGCAAGTCGGGGCGCCCATCGGCATTCGGCGGACGGGCTAGGGCGCGCGGAGCCGTCGGCCGCGAGCGGCGCCGACGACAGTTTTGGGGCGAAAGGGCCAGGGGCGGAAGGGCGGCGGCGGAGGGACGGCGCGGTGGCCATCGGCGAGAAAGCAGCGGACGCGGTCGAACCGCCCTCGCGTCGAGGGCCGGCGGCGACGCCCGGCCGCGTCGCCAGCGCGCTGGTCTCCCGCGCGGTGCGGCGGGCCCGATTTCGGACCGCGGAAATCTGGACCCGGCTGGTCGCCTTCTACCAGCCGCGTCTGTGGCTGCTCGCCCTCGGCGTCGGCGCGCTATCGGGCTATGCGGCGGTCGGCTTCGTCTTCGGCCTCGGCGTTCTTCACGGACTGATCTACGGCGGGGCCGAGGGATCTCTGGCGGCGGCCGCCGCCGCGTCGCCTTTCTGGGTGGTGATGGGCGCGCCGATCCTCGGGGGGCTCGCGGTCGGGCTGATTCTGCGGGCGGGCTGCGGCGACCGTCCGCCGATGGGCGTCGCCGACGTCATCGAAGCCCGCGCGCTGCGGCACGCCCGGATCGACCCGAAGGCGGGCGCGCTCTCGACATTGACCGCGATGATCTCGCTCGGCTGCGGGGCCAGCGCCGGCCGCGAAGGGCCTGTGGTGGTGGCGGGCGCGGCGATCTCGAGCCTGGTGGGCGACAGGCTGCGGCTGAGCGCGCTCGACAGCCGCACGATCTTGGGCTGCGCCGTCGCGGCGGCGGTCTCGGCCAGCTTCAACGCGCCGATCGCGGGCGCGCTGTTCGCCCTTGAGGTCGTGCTTGGCCATTACGCCGTCCGGGCCTTCGCGCCGATCACCATCGCCAGCGTCGCCGGGGCGGTGATCACCCGCATCCATCTCGGGGCCGAGCCCGCGTTCACCCTGCCGCAGGCGGCCTTCGGCTCATACGCGCAGTTTCCGGCTTTCGCGCTTCTCGGCCTGCTGGCGGCGATCGCCTCGACGGCGATGATGTGGTCGGTGTTCCTGGCCCGCGACGTCATGGACGCGACGCGGGCGCGCGTCGGCATGCCGCTCTGGACGCAGCCTGCGGCCGCCGGGGCGGTCTTGGGCGTCATCGCGGTGTTTTTTCCGGAGGTGATCGCGGTCGGGTACCAGACCACCTCGGCCGCTCTGGCCGGAGAGCTGGCGTTCTGGACCTGCGTCGCGATCGCGGTCGCCAAGACGGTCGCCGTGGCGGTGACGCTCGGCGGGCGCTTCGCCGGCGGCGTGTTTTCGCCGGCGCTGATGCTGGGGGCGCTGGTCGGCTCGGCCTTCGGCGCGGTGGCGACCGACGTGTTCCCCTCGATCTCGGGCAGCCAGGCGCTCTACGCGCTGGCGGGCATGGGGGCTTGCGCAGGCGCGGTGCTGGGCGCGCCGATCTCGACCACGCTGATCGTGTTCGAACTGACCCGGGACTACGGCACCGCGCTCGGCGTCATGGTCGCCACCTCGGTCGCGACGGTGATGACCCAACAGGTTGCGGGCAAGAGCTTCTTCCACGGGCAACTGCTGAAGAAGAACATCGACATCTCGGCCGGGCCGCAGACCTTCCTGCTGCCGGCGATCCGGTGCCGCGACCTGATGCGGCCGCGCGGCGCCGAAAACGGCGCGTCCGACACGGCGGCGTGGGAGCTGGTCGAGCAGGGGGCCGCGCTCGGCCCGGGCGACAATCTGGCCACGGCCTTTCCGATGTTCGACGGCGGGCGGCTGACCTTCATCCCGGTGGTCGAAGCGAAACGCGAGGGGCAGGGACGCACGCTGATCGGCGCGGTGTATTACACCGACGCGCTGCGGGCGTATAACCGGGCCCTGGTGGCCGTGCACGCCGAAGAGCACAGCTGAGCCGCCTGGTGTCGCCAGGCCGGCCGACCCATTTCCCGCCGACCCATTGCCCGTCGAGACATCTCCCGTCGAGACGTCTCCCGTCGAGACATCTCCCGTAGAGACTTGGCCCGCCGCGGCGTGGCGCGGCGGTCAGAGCGGCGCGCACGCCTCGGTCAGCCAGGCGCGGGTCGAGCGGTCGGCGATCAACGGGCCGATCTCGCGATCGACCCGGGCGTGATAGTCGTCGAGCCAGGCGCGCGCGGTCGGAGAAAGACGCGCGACATCGATGAGCCGGCGCGCGATCGGGGCCAGGGTCAAGGTCTCGAACGACAGCATCGGTCGGACGGCCTCGAGCGCGTCGGGCGCCTCGGGCGGCGGCGCGGGCGCGCGCACGGTCACCAGATTCTCGATCCGGATCCCGAACCGGCCCGCCGCGTAGACGCCGGGCTCGTTCGACAAGATCATGCCCGGTTCCAGCCGCGCGTCGCCGCGTCGCGAGATCGAGGCCGGGCCCTCATGCACCGACAGATAAGCGCCGACCCCGTGCCCGGTGCCGTGACCGTAATCGAGGCCGGCCCGCCAAAGCGCCGCGCGCGCGAACGCGTCGATCTCGCGCCCGGCGGTCTTTTCGGGAAACCAGAGCCGCGTGACGGCGATCATCCCCTCGAGCACGCGGGTGAAGGCGTCGATTTCCGCCGGACCGGGCGCGCCGATCGCCACCGTCCGCGTCACGTCGGTCGTGCCGTCTTGATACTGGCCGCCGCTGTCGATCAGCAGCAGGCCGTCGCCCAGGATCGGCCGGCTGCTCTCGGGCGTGACCCGGTAGTGCACGATCGCGCCGTTCGGGCCGAAGCCCACGATCGGCGGAAAACTCACATCGAGCAGCGGCGCGCCGAGGCGCTGTCCGGTTTCGCTGCGGATGCGGGTGAGCGCGTCCGAGACCGCGAGCTCGTCGAGCGCGCCGCTCGGGGCCGCCCGCTCGATCCAGGCGAGCGCTTCGACCAGGGCGGCGCCGTCGCGCTTTTGCGCTTCGACCGCGCCCTTCAGTTCAGCCGGCGTTTTGCGCGCCTTCGGGCCGAGCGCCAGGTCGCGGCGCCAGACGATCTCCGCCCCGGCGGCCTCGAGCCGCGCGCCGATGGCGGCGGGGGCCAGGCTTTCGTCGACCGCGACGCGGGCGCCGGACAGGGCGTCGAGGGCGGCCGGAAACGCCTGCCACGGCGCGACCTCCACGCCCTGGCCGAGCGCGTCGGCGACCTCGGCCCACTGCTCGGGCCGGGAATAGAGCGTGAGCGCCCCGTCCGCGCGCAACAGCGCGTAGGCCAGCGTCACGGGCACGTGCGGCAGGTCCGCGCCGCGCGTGTTGGTGAGCCAGGCGACCGCGTCGGGCTGGGTCAACACCGCCGCGTCGAGCCGCTCTTCGACCATCAGTTTCGCCAGCGCGGCGCGTTTTTCCATCGCGCTCGCGCCGGCCAGCGCGGCGGGATAGGGCGCGGCCGGCGTCGCGGGCGGGGCGGGGCGGTCGGCCCAGACCGCGTCGACGGGATTGTCCTCGACCGCGACGAGAGCGGCGCCGGCTTTCTCGGCCGCTTCGGTCAGACGGCGGATCTCGGCGCGGGCGTGGAGCCAAGGGTCGTAAGCGAGCCGAGTTCCGGCGGCGAGGTTCCGGGCCAGCCAGTCGGCCAGGGGCGTGTCGGCCGTCGGCGCGATCTCGACGGCGTCGGGGCCGTCGGCCGGCGTCTGCGCGCGCGCCTGGATCTCGTAGCGCCCGTCGACGAACAGCAGCGCCCGATCGGCGAGGATCAGCGCGACGCCGGCGGACCCGTCGAAGCCGGTCAGCCAGGCGAGCCGAGCGTCGCAGGCGGGGACGTATTCGCCCTGATGCCGGTCGGCGCGGGGCGCGAGAAAGCCGTCGAGGCCGCGGCGGGCGAGCTCGGCGCGGAGCTTCGTGATCGGGGCGTCGGTCATGCGCGGATCCTCGGCGGTCCGGCGACGCGGCGCAAGCGCCGCGCGCGCCCGGGCGCCGTCGTCCCGCCCCCCGACGCGGCGCGCCCGGCCGCGGCGTTGGTCTGCGCCCACCCCGACGCCGCCCGGGCGCGGTCAGTCGAACAGGTCTTCGATCGCCTCGACGGCCTCTTCGACCGCCTCTTCGACCGCGTCGTCGATTCGGTCCCAGAAGCGCCCGAGCGCGCGGCGCCAGTCGCGCCGGTCGGACCGTTTCTTCGAGCGGCCGAGCGTCCTGCCGCGCTTCTCGGCGCGCATGGCGGGGCGCGCCGTCGCCGTCGCGGGCGAAGCGGGGGCGGGCGAAGCGGGCGCGAGGGAAGCGGGCGCGAGGGAAGCGGGCGCGAGGGAAGCGGGCTTGGCGAGCGCGGACGGGGACCGGCGGCGCGCCGAGGCGCTGCGCGCGGCGTCGGGCCCCGTTTTGAGCGGCTTCAGCCGGCGCAGCGGCGCCGCGCAGGCGCCGCAGACCAGCGTCCGGCCCCCCCGACGATCCGCTCCGGTCAAATCGAGCGCGGTGCGCGCGCCGCAATAGCAGCAGCTGGCGATTTTCAGCTCGTGGCCCGTGGGCGTCATGGCCGGCGCTCAGAAAGGCGCGTCGTCTTCGGCGCGCAAATAGCGCGCGACGACGCGCTTGGCGCCGGCCTTTTCGAACGCCACGCCCAGCTTGTCGCCTTCGATCTCCTCGATTCGGCCGTAGCCGAATTTTTGATGGAACACGCGTTGGCCGAGTTCGAACGCGGTGGTCGCGGTGGCGTCGACGGCCAGGGACTTGGCTTCGGCCGGCGCCGCCAGGCCGCGGCTGCGGCCGTTTTCGCGCAGGCGCCGCCAGCCGGGCGAGTTGTAGGCCGAGGCTTTTTCGGCCGCCGCCTCGAGCGCCGCGCCGCGCCCGAGGCCGGTCGTCGCGCCACGCCCGCCGCCCGCCATTCCGCCCGCGGCGCCGTAGCCCCCGCCATAAAGGCCGGGCGGGGTCAGCACCTCGACATGGTCGGGGGGCAGCTCGTCGATAAAGCGCGACGGCAGGGCGGACTGCCACTGGTTGTAGACCCGCCGGTTGGCGGCGAAGCTGATCGTGAGCCGCTCGCGCGCGCGGGTGACCCCCACATAGGCGAGGCGCCGCTCCTCCTCGAGGCCTTTCGCGCCGGTTTCGTCCATCGCGCGCTGGGACGGGAACAGCCCGTCCTCCCATCCCGGCAGAAACACGGCCGGAAATTCGAGCCCCTTGGCGGCGTGCAGCGTCATGATCGACACCTTGTCGCCGTCCTCCTGCGCGCCCGCGTCCATCACCAGCGCGATATGCTCGAGAAATCCGGTCATGTTCTCGAACTGCGCGAGCTGACCCACCAGCTCTTTCAGGTTTTCGAGCCGGCCGGGCGCGTCGGGGTTTTTGTCCTTCCGCCACATCTCGGTGTAGCCGGATTCGTCGAGCAGCCTCTGCGCCGCTTCGACATGGTCTTCGGGCTTCAGGTCCGAGGCGAAGTCGAACGCCGCGGGGGCCGGCGCGTTCGACGGGTCGAGCCAGCGCCGCCAGCGGTCGAAGCCTTGAACCAGCTCGCGCAGCGCCGACCGCGCCCGGGCCGAGAAGGTGTCGGTCTCGACCAGGCGCCGCGCGGCCTCGAGCAGCGGCGTCCCCGCCGCGCGCGCTTCGCGTTGCAGCGTCTGGATCGCTTTGTCGCCGAGCCCCCGCTTCGGCAGGTTGACGATCCGCTCGAAGGCGAGGTCGTCGTCGGGCTGCACGGCGACGCGGAAATAGGCCATCGCGTCGCGGATCTCCATCCGCTCGTAGAAGC
>CAZBIG010000092.1:0-9181 GCA_964491865.1 uncultured Neomegalonema sp.
TCACACCGCCGCGCGGCGCGGCCCGGCGGCGGCGCTGGCGCGGGCTTCGGCGTCCTCGATCAGCGCGGCCATCGCCGGCGCGGTCTCGGCGCGCCACCGGTCGCCGTAGAACAGGCCGAAATGGCCGGCCTCTTCGACCACCACGCGGCGGCGCAAAGCCGGGTCGGCGGCGGGCAGCGCGTCGAAGATCGCGGCGCACTGCCCAGGCGCCACCAGCGCGTCGCGCGCGCCCTCGACGACCAGCACCGGGGTCGCGTCCAGCTTCGACAGCGGCGCCGGACGCTCGCGCAGCCGCAGACGGCGCGCCACCGGGCCGTCGTCGAAATAGATCCGCTCGAGCGTGTCGCGAAAATGCTCCCACGGCAGGTCCATCAACGCGGTCGCCATTTCGAGAAACGGCGCGGCGCGCGGGTTCTCGCCCTCGTCGCGCAGGATCAGGCGCGAGAATTCATGGGTTTCGGGATTTTGCGCGGCGATGGTGTTCATCACGACCCCGAGCTGCACCTCGGCCGGATAGACCCCGCGCTCGATCCCGGTCTCGGGATCGCGGCGACCGCCGCGCCGGCTGCGGAACAGGTCGACGCCGCGCCCAGCGATGCGCTCGCCCACCGCCGACGGCGCCGCTCTGGCGTCGATCGGGCTCGCGACCAGGGTCAAACTGAGCGGGGCGGGCGCGGCGGCCGCCGCCGCGGGCCATCCTCCGGCGGCGGCGAAGGCGCAAGCGGCGACCGCCGCGAAGCCGGCCTGGCAGAAGCCCGCGACATGCGCCGGCCGCCCGATCTTCGCCAGAGCGCGGCCCACCGCCTCGGTCTGATCGTCCACCAAGAACGGGCCGGCCTCGGGCCGCTCGCGCACGTTGATCCATTCGAGCACATGCACCCGAGCGCGGCCGAGGAACCACGCCGCCACGTCGCGCAGGATGAAGGGAAAGCCGCCGGCCATCGGCGGGATCAGCAAAAGCTCGGGCAACGCGGGCGCGGGGGCGCCGACCTCGTCGAGCAGTTCGAAACGGCTCAGCACCGCCATCGGGCCGAGCTCGCATTCGTCGCGGGCGACGCGACGGGCTCGCCCGTCGCGCGCGACCTCGGTCAGGCGAAAATCGACGCGCGCCGGCTGACGGGCGCCGACAAGCGCGCGGCGCCAGAGCGGCAACACCATCTCGGGATGCAGAAACAACGAGGTCAACATGGCGACGATCCTATCCGCCCGAAGGCCGCAGCGGCTTGTCGCAGGTCAAAAAGGCGCGGCTGAGGCGCCGAGGCGCGCGCGCCCGACACCGCCCGCTCCCGGCCGCGCGCCCGCAAGCGCCTGGGCCGGCGCCGACCGGTCTCGCCCGCGCCGACCCCGCCCTGGCCGACCCCGCCCTGGCCGTTCAAGCCCTGGCCGATCATGCCCGGGCCGGTCGTCGCGGCGCGGATTTCGGCCGCGGACGCCCATGGGGTTTCCGGGGCTTCCGGGGCTTCCGGGGCCCGGTTGGCGATGAAGCCCCGGTCATCTGCGTTCCTCCCGAACCGGCGACGCGCCTGTCGATCGCCGACCGGGCCGCGCTCGGCCTGTCGTTCTTCCCCTGGGCCGCGACTGAGGTCCAATCACAATCCCTATCGGCAAACTTCGCCCGGCTCGAGGGCGCGCGATGTTTCAACCGCGTCGCGCATGATAAGCGAACGGCGGGGGAGACGCCGCGCCGCGTCCGGTCGGCGCGCCGACGGAAGGAACGTCGAAGATATGAACCTGCTGACCTTGTTGCGATCCGCCCAAGACGGGGCCGGGCTGAAGAGCGCGGCCGCGCGCTTCGGGCTCGACGAGACGCAGACCGACGAAATCGTGCGGGCGGCGCTTCCCGCGCTGTCTTCGGGGCTGAAACGCCAATTGGCTTCGGGCGACGGCGCTGGGGCCTTGGCGCAGCGCCTGCGCGACACCGACGCCGAAACCCTGTTCGCCGCGCCCGACGCCCATGGGGCCGAGGCCGAGGTGAAGGGCGGAGAGTTTCTGAACGCGCTGTTCGGCGGCGCCCGAGCCGATGTCGAGCAGGCCGTCTCGGAACGCGCGGCCGAGCGCGCCGGCGTCGACCAGAGCACGGCCCAGTCGATGCTGCCGATGCTCGCCGCGATGGTGCTCGGCGGGCTGCAGAACCGCGAATCGAACGACGGCGCGCTCAGCGCCGCGGTCAGCGGCTTGATGACCGGCGGCGGCGGCGCGGAGAGCGGCCTCGGCGGCCTGATCGGCGGCGTGATGAACGCCCTAGGCGGCGGCGCGGACGGCGGTCGCGACGGGGCCGGCGCGGCGGGCGGCTTCGATCTGTCCTCGCTGAACGCGCTGTTCGACGCCGACGGCGACGGCTCGGCGGCGGATGATCTGCTCGATCGGTTTATGGGCAAGAACGACTAACGGGCGCGGGACCGCGCCCCCGGGCGCGGACCGCCGGCTCCGGGGGCGGGCGCATGAGACGAGTGAAAGCGGTCCTGGTGCACGGGACCTTCGCGAACCAAACCGACTGGGACGATCCGGACGGGCCCTTCGCCGCCGCGTTGAAGGAGCGGCTGGCCGCCGACGGGGCGCATTTGACCGTCGAAGAATTCCGATGGTCGGGCCTCAACGCGCATGAGGCGCGCCGCGACGCGGCGGTCGCGCTGGCCGAAAAGCTGACGCGCGACTGCGCCGCCGGCTGGGACGAGCTGTTCGTCGTGGCGCACAGCCATGGCGGCACCGTGACCCGTCTGGCGCTCAACCTGATGCCGGGCGAGGCGCGGCCGACCGGCGTGTTCACGCTCGGCGCGCCGTTCGTGCGCTTCAAACCCAAGGAGGTGCGGATCACCGGCGGGATCATCACGCTGCTGCTGCGCGCCTTGGCGGCGATCACGGTGTTGATCCTGGCGCGGCTGTTCTACGTGCAGCCGGTCGTGGCCGCGGCGCTCGACGACCCGATCGCCCATGGCGGCGCGGCGGTCGCCGTGGGCTTGCTGCTCGGCTGGTTGCTGATCTGGTATCTGCCGAGCCGGGGGCGAGACTGGGCGCTATCGCGCCTGGCGGCGACCCAGGCGGCGCTGATCCGAGACTTCGACCCGCCTGAGACGCGCGAGACGCCGTATTTCTGCTACCATGCGATCGGCGACGAAGCCGGGCTGCTGCTGCGGTTCTGGAGCGCCGTCACCTGGATCTTGCAGACGGGCGTCTTCATCACCGCCTATGGGGCGATACTGCTGCTTCTGATCGCGATCCCCATGCTCGGTTATCAGGCGGCCGAGACCTACGGGCTGATCTCGGGAGACTTCACCGCGGGGCTGTTCGAAGGCGTCATCGACGCGATGCGTCGGACGCTGTTCCAGATCAACAACCCCGAAGAGATCCCCGCCGCCGTGGCGGCCCGCCAGGTGCCGAGCGCCGCGGTGTTCTCGACGCTCGCCATTTTCGCCCTGCTGGTGCTCGCCGCCCTGATCAGCACGCCCGTGACCGTGTTCGCGCCGTGGCTGCTGCGCAAACAGTGGTTCGCCTTTGGGGGCGAGAAACTGTCCTGGAACCTGGCGGCCGACATTCAGGTGGACCGCCGACCGAACCGGATCTCGCAGCTGCGCTACGTGTTCATGCCGTACGCCTATTTTCGGGGCGTCATGCAGCACAACTACTATTACGCCTCGGACCGGGTGATCCGAGATATCGGCGATCGCATGAGCCGGTGGACCCCGCCGCCCCGGCGCGCGAGCTTCGATCTCGAGCGGGCGGTCGCGCGGGGGATCACGGTGGCGCTTTTGATCGCGATCGTCGGGTCGGCGGCCCCGATCACCTGGATGATCGCCGAGTTGACCACCGAGCCGCCGCTGCGGGCGGCCGGCGCGCCGAGCGGGCCGATCGCGGGGCCCGGCGACGGGGCCGCGGACGGCCCGGCGGACGGCCCGAGCGACGGCGCGGACGGCTTGCCGCCGCTGCCCGAGCCGGGCGCTCCGGACTAAGGGCGCCGGACCGAGCGCCCTGAACGGAACGGTGCGGGGGATCCTCGGCCTGAGCGGCGACGGAGCCTCCGCAGCCCAAGACATCCTTTCAGGGCGCGCCGGGGCTCACAACAGGCGGGGCTGCGCCGGCCGCTCCGACGCGGCGGCCGCGTCAGCGCCACCGTCAGCGCCACCTTCCTGGGACCGCTCGCCATCAGCGGCGTCGCCGGAGACCGGGGCTCGCAGCTCCGGCCCGTCGGGCGCGTTCCGACCGCCGGTGTTGATCGCGGTCGAAACCCGGTGGAACCGCCAAAAGTCGTCCCCCGGCGCCCGCATCAGCCGCGCGGCCCCCGGCCCCTCTTCGCCCAGCCACAGCCCATAGGCCTCGGGCGGCACGCTCACCGGCAGGCGGTCGTGAAGCGCGGCCAGCGGCCCCTCGGCCTGACAGGTGACGATCGCGCAGGTCTCGAGCGTGTCGCCCGACGGCCCCGTCCAGCGCCGCCAGAGCCCGGCGAAGGCGACGCGATCCGCCGCGGCCGGGCGGATCCAGTAAGGCTCTTTGCCCCGCCCGGCCGCCGCCTTCCATTCATAGAAGCCGTCCGCCGGGATCAGACAGCGCGTCTCGCGGCAGGCCGCGGCGAAAGCCGGCTTCTCCGCCGCCGTCTCGCCGCGGGCGTTGATCAAAGGCGGACCGTCGTTCGGCGCTTTGGCCCATCGCGGCAGGAACCCCCAGCGCATCGGCCGGACCTCGCGCGCCGGCGCGTCGCGCCCCGTCGCCGCCGAGACCACCGCCCAGATCGTCTCGGTCGGGCGGATGTTGTAGCGCGGCCGGTCGAGCGCTTTCAGCGCATTGTCGAGACCGGTCTCGGTCCGCGCCGAAAACCACTCGACGACCGCGGTCAAAGGCAGGGTCAGGGCGAAGCGGCCGCACATGGCGGACCTCCGTTCCAAGCGCTGGACGGGCGCGCCGAGCGCGACCGTTACTCGGCCGCGTTCGAGGGCGCTTCGTCGAAACGCCGGCGCACATAGTCGCCGGGCGCGTCGGCGATGGCGTTGTGTCGGCGGCCGGGCTGCCGGGCCGGCACCTGGTCGGCGCTGTTCTGCGCCTTGAGCCAGCCGTTCCAGTCGCCCCACCAGGACCCGGGCGTTTCGACGGCGTCGGCGCGCCACGCCTCGACGGTTTCCGGAAAGCTCGCGTCCGAACGGCTCCAATACTGATACTTGCCGCCCGCCGGATGGTTCACGACCCCCGCGATGTGCCCTGAACCGGCCAGAACAAGCTTCTTGTCCCCGCCGATCAACTTCACGCTGCGGTAGACGCTGTCGGCCGGCGCGATGTGATCCTCTTTGGTCGCGACGTGATAGGTCGGGATCGCGATTTTCGACAAATCAAGCTGCACGCCGCCCATGCTCATTTCGCCCAGCGCCAGTTGATCGTCTCGATAGAAATGCTCGAGATAATACCGATGCACTTTTCCCGGCATATTCGTGCTGTCGGAGTTCCAATACAGCAGGTCAAACGGGAAAGGCTCGCGCCCGAGCAGGTAATTGTTGATCACGAAGCTCCAGATGAGGTCCGATGATCGCAGCATGTTGAACGCGTTGGCCATTTTCTGCGCGCCCAGCACGCCGTCGGTCATGTCTTCGTCCAAGGTCGCGAGCTGCTCGTCGTCAACGAACAGTTGCAGCTCGCCGGCGTTCGAAAAGTCGAACTGGGCCGTAAAAAAGGTCGCGCTCGCGATCCGGCCGTGCAGCGGATGCTGCGGGTTCTGCGCCAGATAGGCGAGCGCCGTCGCCGTCATCGTGCCGCCGATGCAATAGGAGGCGAGGTGCAGATCCTCGGCCTCGGTTTCCAAGAGCGCGTGCGCGACCCCTTCGTAGAGCCCCTCGGCGATGTAATCGACGAACTCTTTATCGGCGTGCCGCGCGTCCGGGTTCACCCATGAGATCATGAAGACTGTGTGGCCTTGCTCGACCAGCCATTTCACCAGCGACTTTTTCGGGTTGAGGTCCAGGATGTAGTATTTGTTGATCCATGGCGGACAAATAAGCACCGGACGCCGCTCGACCTTTTCGGTGGCGGGCATGTACTGGATCAGCTCCATGACGTCGTTGCGATAAATGATCTTGCCCGGCGTCACCGCCATGTTCTCTCCGACCTTGAACTTTTCGAGGTCAGTCTGCCGGATCATCAAATCGCCCTTGCCGCGCTCCAGGTCCTCGAGGACATGGTCGAGACCGCGGACCAGGTTCTCGCCTTTTTCTTCGAAGGTGACCCGGAGCGCTTCGGGGTTGAGCGCGAAAAAGTTCGTCGGGCTCATCGCCTCGACATATTGGCGCGTGAAAAACTCGACCTTTCTGCGGTCGCGATCCTCGAGATCGCCGGCGTCGCGCGCCGCCTCGGTCAAGTAAGCCGCCGCCAGCAGGTAGGATTGCTTCAGCGTGTCGAAGACGACGTTCTGCGACCACTCCGGATCGGCGAACCGCTTGTCGCCGCGCGCCGGCTCGACCATCGGGTCGATCTCGGCCCCCGTGGCTTTCAGCGACGCGCGCCGCCAGATCTCGGCCTGATCCTTCCAGAACTCCAGCGCGCGCTCCGCGCTTTTGCTCGGATCGTCCAACATCGACTGCCACAACTCGGTGAAGGCGTTCATCGTGTTGAACGGATCCAGGTGCACCGGCTTTTGATCGGCCACCTGTTTTTCGATCAAGCGCGTCCAGACTTGCTGCGAGCGCTCGAGGACCTTGCCCATATTCGCCGCGAATTCGGTGACGTCAGCCGGAGCCAGCTGCGACGGCGGCGTCGTCATGAATGCGGTCGAATTCATTCGCGTCTCCTGATGACGGCGGTCCGCGCGCGTCTTGCGGACCTTTGGTCTCGATCTGGTCTGTGGCTAACAGGTCTCGCCCCAGCAAATACGCGTTTCGGGCGAGCGACGCAAAGCCCGTCGGCGCGCCGCCCGAAGTCCCCCCTGAACGACGCCGTCGCGCATATGGTCTTCCGAGTTCGGGCGGTGTATCAGGGTCGCGGCGACGCTGCGACGCGTCGCGATCGGCGGCGGGATGCGGATATGACGACCAGTATGGCGCAGCGGCGCGCTCTCGATCTCGTGCGGACCGCCGCGACACAGCCGACCGCCGCGACGACGGCGGCGCGGAAACCCGCCGGCCGGCGCGCGCCGACGGCGTTGCGCCGAATTCTCGCGCCGGCGATCGTGGTTTTAGCGGCGGGGTGCTCCGCGAACGAGCTGCCCTTCGTCGATCTGCCCGACCTGCCGGAGACGCCCGGCGTCGGCGATAAGCCCTGGCCGCGTCTCGCCGACGCGCCCCCGCCCGAAAGCGCCGACGCGCTGACCACGGACAACGCCAAAGGCGCGGCGATCGAAACGGGGCTCGCCGCCGACGCGGACGCGGTGAAAGCGGCCGACGCCGAAATGCGCGCCGAGCCGGTGACCACCACCGACCTCGCCGCCGAAGCCGCGGCCGTGCGCGCCGCCGCCCGCGCCCAGTAAGCGCCCGGTAAACGCCCTTCCGGCGCCGCCGGGCGCGCCGGGCTCGGCGTTGCGCCCCGCAGAAAATGCGATAGACGCTGGAGCCCTTCGCACGGGACGCGGCGACCGCGCGCCGCCGTCCCTCCGTTTCGACACCGGCGCCGCGCCGCCCAGCCGACGCCGCGTCAGGACCGCCGCCATGCCGCAAGATCCCTCGTCCTTCCACCGCATCCGCCGGCTGCCGCCCTACGTGTTCGCCGAGGTCAATCGGCTGAAGGCGACGTTCCGCGCCGAGGGACGCGACGTCATCGATTTCGGCATGGGCAATCCGGACATGGATACGCCCAGCCACATCGTCGAGAAGCTGATCGAAACCGTCCAGCGCCCGCGCACCCACCGCTATTCGACCTCGCGCGGGGTCGACGGGCTGCGCCGCGCGCAGGCGGCCTATTACGAGCGCCGCTTCGGCGTGCGTCTCGATCCCGAGCGCGAGATCATCGCGACGCTCGGCTCGAAAGAGGGGCTGGCCAACCTGGCGATGGCGATCACGGCGCCGGGCGACGTGGTGCTGGCTCCGAACCCCTCGTACCCGATCCACCCCTACGGCTTCATGATCGCCGGCGGCGCGCTGCGCCACATCCCCGCGCTTGGCGAAAACGGTCGGTTCGATCCCGAAGGCTATCTGCGGGCGCTCGACCGCGCCGTAAAGCATTCGGTGCCGACGCCGATCGCGATCGTGCTCAATTTCCCCAGCAACCCGACGGCGCAGCTGTGCGATCTCGACTTCTACCGCGCGGTGGTCGCGTTCGCGTTGAAGCACGAGATCTTCATTCTCTCGGATCTCGCCTATGCGGAGATCTATTTCGACGACAATCCCCCGCCGTCGGTGCTGCAGATCGAGGGCGCCAAAAAGATCGCGGTCGAATTCACCTCTCTGTCGAAGACCTACGCGATGCCCGGATGGCGCATGGGCTTCGCGGTCGGGTGCGAACCGCTGATCGCCGCGCTGACCCGGATCAAGAGCTATCTCGACTATGGCGCGTTCACGCCGATCCAAGTGGCCGCGACCGCCGCGCTGAACGGGCCGCAGGACTGCGTCGACGAGATCCGCGGCGTTTATCGCAGCCGCCGCGACGCGCTGGTCGACGCCATGGGCCGGGCCGGATGGGAGATCCCCCCGCCGCCCGCCACCATGTTCGCCTGGGCCCCGATCCCCGAGCCGTTCCGGACGCTCGGGTCGATGGAGTTCGCCAAAGTCCTGCTGACCGACGCCGAGGTGGCCGTCAGCCCGGGCGTCGGCTTCGGCGAATACGGCGAGGGCTTCGTGCGGATCGGGCTGGTCGAAAACGAGCAGCGCATCCGTCAGGCGGCGCGCGGCGTGAAAAAGCTGCTGCAAAACGCCGACGAGATATTGGGCCGCTACGCGCAACTGGCAGGCTGAGCCTGGAATGTTAACGCGCGGGCGGCGCGTCGGGGCGGCGTTAACGGCGTTTTCACCGAGTTGAAGGATCCCTTGCGGCGCCTCACAGCCGATCGGGAGATCCGACATGCCCTTCGACGCGCTCGCTCGCCCCGCCGCCCTCGAGATCGACCCGCCCGCCGCGCGGCCGACGTCCTCCAGCGACCCGGCCGCCGATCTGGCCGCCGCCGCGGCGCGCGGCGCGGTGCGCCTGCTCCGCCGCCTGCGCCGCGCGCCCCGCGCTGTCGGCGGCCAGTTGCGCCAGCGCCTCGGCCGACGCCCGGCCGCAGCGCGGCGGGACGCGC
>CAZBIG010000093.1:0-9143 GCA_964491865.1 uncultured Neomegalonema sp.
GGCTCAGCTGGCGGCGGCGGCGCGCCTGCGCGCGTCGATAATAGAGGCGAAGCGGTCGAACAGGTAAAAGCTGTACTGCGGCCCCCGGCAGGCCTCGGGGTGCTGCTGCACCGAGAAAGCCGGCCGGTCCGTCGCCGCGATCCCGCAATTGCTGCCGTCGAACAACGAGACATGGGTCTCGCGCACGCCGGCGGGCAGGCTGTCGGCGTCGACCGCGAAGCCGTGGTTCATGCTGGTGATCTCGACCGTGCCGGTGTCGATCTCTTTGACCGGGTGGTTCGCGCCGTGATGGCCGTGCGGCATTTTGCGGGTCCGCGCGCCGAGCGCCAACGCCAGCAGCTGATGCCCGAGACAGATGCCGAAGAGCGGGATTTCGCGCTCGAGAAGCGCCCGGATCGTCGGCGCGGCGTAGGCCGCCGTCGCGGCCGGATCGCCCGGCCCGTTCGACAAAAACACGCCGTCCGGGCCGAGCGCCAAAACCTCCCCGGCGGTGACGGTCGGCGGGGCCACGGTCACGCGCGCGCCGGTCTCGGCCAGACAGCGCAGGATGTTGCGCTTCGCGCCGTAATCGATCGCGACCACGTGGCGGCGGGGCTCGGCCAGCTGGCCAAAGCCGCTGTGGTCGCGGCCGCGCCAGGCCCAGCGGCCCTCGGTCCACGACGCGACTTCGCGCGCGCCGACCGATTTGGCCAGATCGAGCCCCTCGAGCCCCGGAAAGGCCGCCGCTTTGGCGCGCAACGCCGCAAGGTCGAACCGCCCCGCCGGATCATGCGCGATCGCGGCGTGGGGCATGCCCTTGCGGCGGATCCGCCGCGTCAGCGCGCGCGTGTCCACCCCGCCGATCGCGATCCGGCCGCGCGCCGTCAGCCACCCCGACAAGCTTTCGAGGGCGCGCCAATTGGACGGGTCGGTCGGATCGAGGCGCGACACCATCCCCAGCGCGGCCGGGCGCGCCGCCTCTTCGTCCTGCCGATTGGCCCCGACATTGCCGATATGCGGGAAGGTGAAGGCGACGATCTGCCCGGCGTAAGAGGGATCGGTCAGGATCTCCTGATAGCCGGTCATCGCGGTGTTGAAGCAGAGCTCGCCGACCGCTTCGCCGACGCCGCCGAACCCGCGCCCCCAGACGACGTCGCCGTCGGCGAAGACGAGGCATGCGGTGGCGCCCGGCGGCGGCGACGCGGCGGGATCAAAAGAAGGCATGGCGGACTCCCGAGATTTTCGGGCGTGTACGGCGCGCCGCCGGCGATTTCAATTCCTCATAAATTCCTCTTGGCGGTCCCGCCGGACGCGCGACGGCCGCCCCGATCGTCGCTGACCCGTTTCGCGCGCCGTGACGAACCCGCCGACGGAACGCCTGCGGCGCGCCGGCGTTGACTTGATGTCGAGCGCGCAGACGCGCGGCAGTGACGAAAGGACAAGACGATGAAAGCTATTTTCGCAGGAGCGGCCGTCGCAGCGCTGGTGATCGCGGCGTTTGTGATCGGTTCGGATCTTGAGATCGAGCAGCAGGGCGGCGCCGAGCAAATCGGCGAACGGATCGACGAAGGTCTCGAAAACGCCGAGGATCAGCTGAACAACGCGGCGGAAGATCTGGAGGACGGCGTCAACAGCGCGGCGGACGATGTGGAAGACGCGACCAACTAATCCGCGCCGCGCCGCCGACCGGCCGAAAGCGCGGCGCCTCGACGACGGCGCCGCGTTTTCATCGCGGCCGATGGCGCGAAGGCGGCGATCCCGCCGTCAAAAACATTTCAAAGAATTGCAGCGCCTCACGTTCCGAATTACGGTCGCGCCTGGCCGGCCGCCCTTGCGGCGCGTGCGACAGGAGCGTCGATGCGAGAGCGGATAGCCGAAGCTCTGAAGACGGCGGAGGCGAGCGGCGATCCGGCGCGCCTGACGACGTTGCGCTTGATGAGCGCCGCGGTCCGCGACCGGGATCTGGCGATCCGCGCCGAGGAGGGCGGAGCCGTCGCCAGCAACGCCGACATCCTGCGGCTGCTGCGCAAAATGGTTCAGCAACGCACCGACTCGGCGAAAGCTTACGAAGAAGACGGTCGCCTCGATTTGGCCGAGCGCGAGCGGCACGAGGCCGGCGTGATCGCCGAATTCCTGCCCGCCCCGCTGACCGCGGCCGAGATCGACGAGGCGGTGGCCGAAGCGATCCAAGAGACCAAAGCGTCGGGCGTGAAAGATCTCGGGCGGGTGATGACCTTGATCAAATCTCGATATCCCGAGCGGATCGATTACGGGGTCGCCGGGGCGAAAGTGCTCGCGGCGCTCAGCTGAGCTCTGACGGGCGATTGGTTGTCGCGCGCGCCCTGATCCGTTAGACGCCCGAGACGGTCTGGACGACGGGTTCCGACCGCGAGGCGGCGGACGCGTCCGGATCGATGGCCAAGGACAAGAAACAAAAACCGAAACGGCCGAAGGCCGAAGCGCCCCGGGGCTTTCGGGACAGCTTCGCCGCCGATGTCGCGGCGCGGCGAAGCATGCTCGCCGCCGTGACCGAGGTCTACGACCGCTATGGGTTCGAGCCGCTCGAAACCTCGGCGATCGAGTTCGTCGAGTCGCTCGGCAAATTCCTGCCGGACGTGGATCGTCCAATGGGCGGCGTGTTCGGTTTTCAGGACGACGACGAGCAATGGGTGGCGCTGCGCTATGATCTGACCGCGCCGCTCGCGCGGGTCGCCGCGCAATATCGCCAAACCCTGCCGACCCCCTATCGGCGTTACGCGGTCGGGCCGGTCTGGCGGAACGAAAAACCCGGCCCCGGCCGGTTCCGCGAATTCTACCAGTGCGACGCCGACACCGTGGGCGCGGCGACGGTCGCCGCCGACGCCGAGATGTGCGCCATGCTGGCCGACGCGCTCGAAGCGGCCGGGGTCGCGCGCGGCGACTATCAGGTGCGGGCCAACAACCGGAAAGTCTTGAACGGCGTGATGGAGGCGATCGGCCTTTGGACCGCCGAGGATGCGGAGGACGACGCGGCGCAGGCCGAACGCCGGCTGACCGTGCTGCGCTCGGTCGACAAGCTCGACAAGTTCGGCCCCGAGGGCGTGCGGCTGCTGCTCGGGCCGGGCCGCGAGGACGAGAGCGGCGATTTCACCGCCGGAGCGGGCTTGTCCGACGAACAGATCGCGCTGGTGCTCGGCTTCGTCGAGGCCGAGCGCGCGACGGCCGCCGAAACCTGCGCCCGGCTTCGCGAGCTGGTCGGCGCGTCGCAGACCGGCGCCGAAGGGGTGGCCGAGCTCGAAACCATCGCCGAACTGCTCGACGCCCAAGGCTACGGGGCGGAGCGGGTGAAGATCGACCCGTCGGTCGTGCGCGGCCTCGGCTACTACACCGGGCCGGTTTACGAGGCGGAGCTGACCTTCGAGATCATCGACGAGAAAGGCCGGCCGCGGCGTTTCGGTTCGGTGGCGGGCGGCGGACGGTACGACGATCTGGTGAAGCGCTTCACCGGGCAGGCGACGCCGGCGACCGGCGTCTCGATCGGGGTCGACCGGCTGCTCGCCGCGCTACGGGCCATGGGCCGCGCCGCCGTCTCGCCCCCGCTCGGCCCGGTGGTGGTGCTTGCGCTCGATCGCGACCAGATGCCTCGCTACCAGTCGATGGCTTCCGCGTTGCGTCAGGCGGGCGTTCGAGCCGAGGTGTTCTTGGGCGGCGCCGGCGCCATGGCGAAGCAGCTGAAATACGCCGACAAGCGCGGCGCGCCGGTGGCCGTGATCGAAGGCGCCGACGAGCGGGCGTCGGGCGTCGTTCAGCTCAAGGATTTGGCGCTCGGCGCGAAATTGGCCGCCGAGATCGCGTCGAACGAAGAATGGAAGGCGCAACCCGCGCAGGTCTCGGTCGCCGTCGAGGCGATGGTTCCGGCCGTGCTCGAGATGGTGGCCCGGGCCAAGGTCGGGGCCGGCGACGCGGGGGCGGGCGACGCCAGGGCGGACGCCAGGGCGGACGACGGGACGGGCGACGGGTCGGGGGGCGCGGCGTGAGCGCGGACGACGGCGAGCCGGCCGGTCGGGCCGACGCGTCCGACGGCGTCGGGCAGGAAGGGCGAGCGATGGCGAGCGATGTCCAGACGACCCGCGCCGCGGGCGCGCGCGTCTCGAACGGCGGCGTCGGGCTGCAGCCGGCTTACTTCGGCCCCGCGCTCTCGGCGCTCACCCAGATCAATTACGAGCTGACCAACATCTTCAACGACGCCGGCTTCGCGCCGATCGAGCCCGCGTTGCTGCAGCCCGCCGACCCGTTGTTCGACCTGTACGGCGAGGAGATCTGGGAGCGGGCTTTCGTCATCGAAGACGCCGAGACGGGGCCGCTCTGCCTGCGCCCCGATTTCACCGTGCCGGTGGCGCGCGCCCATGTGGCCGGAGAAGGCGCGGCCGGGGCCGCGCGCTACGGCTATTTCGGGCCGGTGTTCCGCCGCGCGCCCTCCGAGCCCGCCGACGCGGGTCCGGACGCCCGCATCGAACCCGAGCCCACGGCCATTCAGCACCTGCAAGCCGGCGTTGAAGTGATCGGGCCCCGGCCGCCCGGTCTCGACGCCGCCGCCGCCGCGCTGTCGGACGCCGTCGCCGACGCCGAGGTGTTCGACCTCGCCCGCAAGGCGTTGATCTGGTCGGGCGCCCCCGGCTTCGAGACGGTGATCGGCGATCTTGGCGTGATGTTCTCGCTCCTCGACGCCGTCGAGATGCCGGCGAGCTGGCGCCGGCGCCTGAAACGGCACTTCTGGCGGCCGCGGCGTTTCCAGCAATTGCTGCGGGGGTTCGCCGGCGGCCCCGAAGCGCGCCCGACGCCCGGCGACGGGGCGGCGGGGCGCTCGGCCTTTTTGCGCTCGGTCGGGGGGCTCGCGCCCGCCGAAGCCGAAGCGGCGGTGCTGGGCATGATCGCGCAATTCGAGATCCCGCAGATCGGCGTGCGCAGCGCCGCCGAAGCCGCCGAGCGGTTCCTCAGGCTGTCGGCCGACGCCGCCGAGCCGCCGCTGTCGACCGAGGCGCTCGGACTGATCGAAGAGGCCTTCGCGGTGCGGGGGCCCTGGCCCGAAGCCGCGGCCCGGCTGCAGGCGCTCGACGGCCGGGCCGGGGTCGACCTGTCGGGGCCGTTGTCGCGCATGGCGGCCCGGATCGACGCCGTCGCGTCCCGCGGGGTCGATCCGACCGAACTGACCTTCGACGCCGCGTTCGGGCGCAATCTCGAATACTACGACGGCTTCGTGTTCGAGATGCGCGCGCCAGACCCCGGAGGCGGGCCCCCGCTGAAGCTCGGGGGCGGCGGCCGTTACGACCGCCTGTTCCGCGGCATCGGCGCCGGCCGGCCGTTCTCGGGCGTGGGCGCGGCGCTCCGTCCCGAAGCCATCCTGACCGCGCGCGGCGGGCCCGAAGCGGTGCTGGCCGACGGCCGCGTCCGAGAGCAAAGCGCATGAGCGCCGCGCTCGCGCCCGCCCGCGGCGAGCCGCTTCGGTTCGGCCTGCCCTCGAAAGGGCGGCTGCAAAGCCAGGTGGCCGACTATCTGTCGAAGGCCGGTCTGCGGCTCGAAAAATCGGCGGTCGACCGCGAATACGCCGGCGCGCTGCTGGGCGTCGACGGGGTCGAGCTGGTGTTCCTTCAGGCCGGCGAGATCCCCGGCAAGCTGGCCGCCGGCGATATTCATCTGGGCGTGACGGGCGAAGATCTGATCCGCGAGAAAACGCCCGCCTGGCGCCGCCAGATCCATCTGACCCAAGCCCTGGGCTTCGGCCGAGCGGATCTGGTGGTCGCCGCGCCGAAATGCTGGATCGACGTCGCCACCATGGACGATCTCGACGACGTCGCCGCCGACTTCCGAGAGCGTCACGGCCATCCGCTTCGGATCGCGACGAAATACGCCCGGCTGTCGCGCGCCTTTTTCCGGTCGAAGGGGGTGGCGAATTATCGCCTGGTCGACAGCCAGGGCGCGACCGAGGGCGTGGTCGCCTCGGGCGGGGCTGAGGCGATCGTGGACATCACCTCCTCGGGCGAGACGTTGCGCGCCAACCATCTGAAGGTCCTCGACGACGGGCTCATTCTGCGCTCCGAGGCGCATCTTTGCGCCTCTCTCACCGCGGTGTGGAGCGGTCAGGCGCTGGAGGCGCTGCGGGCTCTGTTCGACCGGGTCGGCGGAGCGGCCCTGAGCCCGCCGGCGGTTTGGATCAAAGCCCGGATCGAGCGCGGCGACCTCGAACGCGCCGAAGCCGCGCTCGATCGTGTCGGCGCCGTCTTTCGCCAGCGTCCGCTAAAGGGGTTTCCCGGCCAAGCCACCCTGTCCGCCCCCGCCGACAAGCTGGGCTTCGCGATCGACATTCTCACCGCAAGCGGCGCGAGCGCCATTGAGACCGAAAGCGGTCCCGCCCCCGCGCCGCAGGTCGACGCGCAAGGCTCGCTCTACGAACGGTTCTTGCGGCGGCTCGAAGCCCACGAAGGGTGACCGCCGCGATCGCCGAGCCGGCCTCGCCAGACCGGTCGGCGCAACGCCTTCCCCGAGCGCAGGGCCCGGGGAAGGCGCGCCTCACGCTTGCGCCAGACGGGTCAGCCCCGCCAGCTCGCGCGTGATGGTCAGAAACGCCGCCTGGTCGGCGGCGCGCGGCGGCCCGGCCTCGGGACCGAGCGCGTCCCAGACCGGCGTCCACAGCTTGTCCCACCGCGACGGCTCGACCACGGCGCCCCGGAACGCGCCGCCGACCAGCGGCGGCCGCGCCTTCTGACGCGACAGCCAGGTCCGCACGGCGGCCGGGACCTTGTCGGGCGTCGGGCCGTTCGCCCGGCCGGACAACTGGGCGACATAGGCCTGTCCGTCGGCGTTGGCCCGGATTTCGAGCGTCGCCACCGACTGGCCTCCACGCCGGATCGCGTAGATCAGGCAGTGCCCCGCCGCGACCGCCCCGGCATAGGTCGCCACGCAGTTCTCCATGGCCCGGCCTTCGCCCTCGAGTTGCTCGGGCGTCAGCCGCGGCGCGATCGAGAACGCCCCGACCCGCTGGGTCTCGGTCCATCGCCCGACGCTCGCGTCCTCGCGGCGGCAATACTCGATCACCGCGCGCTCGAGCCAGCTGCGGGTCTGCTCGACCGCGCAGCTGAGCGCCATGCGCCGGTTCCAGGGCGCCAGCATGAAGCGGCGGGCCGTCAGATCCCGCCGGCCGGAGGTCCAGGCGTACAGACCGAGCAGCCGCACCGCGATCGGCCGGCGCTCGGCCTGGGTCGACGGGGCCGCCGGGCGGCGCAGCGGCGCCTGGCCGGCGAGCCACACGGCCACCTCGGCCCCGTAGACCCGATGCGCTGCGAGCGTCAGCTCGAGCCACAGCCCCGTGGCCGCCGGGGCTTCGGGGATCAGATTGACGATGCGCCGATCAAAATCCGCGTCGGGCTCGATGCGGTCGGGCAGCGGGGCGTCGAACGCCTCGGGCGGCAAGCGCCGCAGCCACATCGGCAGCCCGAGCGCCTCGGCCGTCCGCGCGAGCGGCGCGCCTTCCTTGACCAGCCGGACCGCGGCCGCCCGCGCCTGGGCCCCGCCATAGCCCGTCGCCAGCGCCACCGCGGCGCCGGGAAAGGCGTAGAGCAGGTCGCCGAGGCGCGGCGAGGTCTTGGCCAGCTTGCGCAAGCGCTTGCGGCTGCTTTTGGCGAAGCGGCGCAAATGGGTTTCGAGCGCCGGGCGCTCGGGCCCAGCGGCGGTGCAGGGAACGGTCATGACGAAACGGCCTACCGGCCGTGCGGCGTCCGCACGGCGTTGCGACGGGCCGCGCCGACCCCGGCGCGCAGTCGGGCGCGCCGCGTCGGGCGGTCTCGGCGGTCGGTTTTTCGGCTGGTCGGCGGCGCGACGCGCTTGGCGTCGAGCCCGTCCGGATCAGGATCCGCTATCGCCTCGCAAGCCGAGGCGCGCCGATCCGATCGCGGCGCCAGCCGTCGATAGGATTTGAGATCGGCGCATGCGGACCCTCCGTTTAGTCGCGATGCGCGCAACTTATGCGGGCGGACGGCGAAAGCGCGACACGGAAAGGGCGCAAATGCGGCGCGGCGGCCTCAGTGTGTTGCGGCAGTGCTACAGTCGGCCCCTAGGTCAGGGTTTGCGCCGCGCAAGCGCGTTCATCTCCGACACCAGAGCCGCCGAGATCCCCGGCTCCGACAGGGCGTGGCCGGCGTCGGTGATCATGCGCAGCCGGCTGTCGGGCCAGGCGCGGTGCAGCTCGTAGGCCGAGATCGGCGGGCAGATCATGTCGTAGCGACCCTGGACGATCACGCCCGGAATGCCCCGCAACCGGTGCGCGTCGGCCAGGATCTGATCGTCCGACCGCAGAAAACCGCCATTGGCGAAGTAATGGTTCTCGATTCGGGCGAAGGCGCGCACGTGCGCGTCGTTCTCGCCGATGATCCGCCGGCCTTCGCTGCGCAGCGCCGCGGTCGCGCCCTCCCACCGGCTCCAGGAGCGCGCCGCGGCGGTCTGAACCGCGGCGTCGTCGGAAAACAGCCGGCGGTTGTACGCCGCGACCATGTCGCCGCGCTCCGCCTCGGGGATCGGCGCGCAAAACTGCTCCCAAAGCTCGGGAAAGAACTGCGCCGCGCCGCCGTTGTAGAACCAGTCGATCTCGCGCCGACGCAAAAGGAACACGCCGCGCAGCACCAGCGCCTCGACCCGGCTCGGATGGGCCTGCGCGTAAAGCAGCGCCAGCGTCGCGCCCCACGAGCCGCCGAACACGGTCCAGCGCTCGACGCCGAGCCGCAGCCGGATGCGCTCGATGTCGTCGATCAGCGACCAAGTGTCGTTCTCTTCGACGACCGCCGAGGGCCGCGAGCGGCCGCAGCCGCGCTGGTCGAACAACACCGCCCGAAAAATCGCGGGATCGAAGAAGCGCCGCATGGCGGGGCTGCAGCCGCCGCCGGGCCCGCCGTGCAGGACGATCACAGGCCGGCCGTTCGGAGCCCCGACCTCCTCGACATAGAGCGTGTGCAGCGCGCTCACGGGAAGCCGGAACTGGTTGAAGGGATCGATCGGCGGATGCAGAGCGCTTTGCGCAGCGTCCATTATCGCGTCTCCGCTCCTCGGTCCGGCGTCGTGGGGCCGGGCCGACCCGGCCCCGCGCCGCCTTTGCAAGGTCCGCCCCCCGCCCAAAGTTGCAATCCGGGGCCGCAGGC
>CAZBIG010000094.1:0-9074 GCA_964491865.1 uncultured Neomegalonema sp.
CGGCGTGTCGTCGGTGTCAGCCATGCGCGGCGGCCTCCTGTCAGAGCGCCGCCAGCATCGCCGCTCGATCGGCCGGGCTCAAGCGCGTCGGACCGGCGCGGGGTCCTTCGGCGCGCGCCGCGACCGCGCGGCCATAGATCTCGCGCGCGCCGTCGGCCCTGACGGGCGGCGCCGCGCCGTTCGCGCGCGGCGCATCGACCCGCGCTGCGCATCGACCCGCCCGGCCGAATCGGGCATATCGGCCGTCCGCAGTCAGGGAGACCGCCATGGCGTTCGCCAACCATCGTTCCGCCGCCAACGCCGCTCGCCGCCGGGTTTCCGCCCGTTGGGCCGCGTGCTTGGTCGCGGCGGCGGCGCTTCCGACCCTCCTCGCCGCCGGAGCGGCCGCCCAAAGCGGAGCCGCCCCGCAAGACCCGCCGGCGCCCGTCACCCCTTCGGAGACCCCTTCGGCGCCCCCCTCGGCGCCCCCCTCGGCGCCCCCCTCGCCCCTCCCCTCGGCCCCCCCCTCGGACGCCGCCGAGTTGGGGCGCCCCTTCGACGCCGAAAGCTGGCGCGCCAACGTGTCCGGACGCACGCTCTACTACGAGACGCGCGCCGGCTATCCGCCCAATTTCGGCCTCATGGGTCGCGAATATTACGTGCCGAATTCAAACAAGGTCGTCTTCATCTATCGAAACGGCGATTGTTATGAAGGCTCGTGGGACTATGCCGACGGCGTGTTCTGCTACAATTACGACGAGCGCCACTGCTTCCGGCAGTTCGATCGAGACGGCCGGTGGTTCGTCCGACAGATGGACGGGGCCGAGCAAGAGGTGGTCCGGGTGACCGACGAGGTGCTCGCCTGCGCCGCCGATTTGACCAGCTGACCGCGGCGACGCGCGCCCGACGCCCCGAAGGAGCCTCCATGAGCCCCGCCCCGAGCCTTTGCCCACGCCGCGCCGCGCTCAGAAACCGCCCGAGCCGGGGCGCGCGAACCCGGATCTCGCCGCTGTCGGCGGCGATCGCCGCCGCGCTGTCGGCGGCCGCGCCGCCTGCGGCCGCCGACACCACGGAACAGCCGCGCGTCGCGCCGGAGGCGACGTCCCCGTCGACGCTCGGATCGCCGGCGGCCTTGCGCCCGGGCGAAACCGCCTTCGACGCCGACAGCTGGCGCGCCTACGCCGGCGGCCGCACGGTGGTCTATTTCGACGCCGACGGCCTGCTCGACGGCTTCGAGCGGTTCGACGCGTCGGGCGACCGCTCGGAATGGCGCTTCGTCGACGGCGACTGCGCGCGCGGCCGCTGGACCGAGATCGGCGGCGTGTTCTGTTTCGACTATCCGCCCGGCCAGTTTTGCTATCGGCACCTGAGACGCGACGGCGCGGTCTGGGTGCGCGACGCGCGGACGGGCGAGGAATTCCGGGTCGAGATCTCGGACGCCCCCTTGACCTGCCCGTCAGAGCCGGTGAGCCAAGAGCCGCGCGCCGCCCCGCGCCTGGCGGGCGCGCCGCGCAATCAGGAGCTTTGGCCATGACCCGTGTCGCTGTCGCGAAGCCGAAAACCGCACCGCCGGCCGGCGCCCGGGCCGGGACCCGGGCCGGGACCGGAGGCGCAGACGCTCGGCGCCTTTGCGCGATCGGCAGGCGAAAAGCCTGGCGCGCCGCGCGCGACGTCGTCGCCGGCGTCGCGGCCATCGCTCTGCTCGCGGCTCTGAGCGCGCCGGCGCGCGCGCAAACCGCCCCGCAAGAGGGCCCGTCGGCCGCGCCGCCCCCGGGCGCCTCGGGCGGATCGCCGACCGGAGACGCCGGCCCGCCGCGTCGAGACATCTCGCCCGAGGCCTTCAAAGCGATGACCGACGGCAAGACCCTCTATTTTGAACTGGTCGACGGGCAGCTCTGGGGCCGCGAGTTCTACGTGCCGGGCTCGAACCGCACCGTCTTCAAAAACGCGCTCACGGACGAATGCCTCGAGGGCCACTACACGCGCGAGGGCGACCGCTTCTGCTACCATTACCGCGACCAACCCTCGTGCTGGCTGACCTTCTACGAGGACGACCAGATCGTGGTCGAAGCCGAGGACGGGCAACGCCAATGGGTCCGCAAAATCGTCTCGAACGAGCCTTTGTCCTGCGCGGACGGCCTTTTGTCCGAGGCGCGGCCCGCCGAAAGGCCGGCGCTGCAGGCGGCTTCGGCCGCGAGGGTCGCCCAAGCGCGCGGCGGCGCGCCGGCGACATCGCCGTGAGGGACGCGTCGATGCGCCTCGCCCGGTTCGTCGCCGCGCTGATGATCGCCGCGGCCGCTGTCGGTTTCGCCGCGCCCGGCGCCGCCCAGGTGTCGGACGGGCCGGACCTGGCGCCCGAAGCCCCGCCCCCCGGCGCCGTGGACCGCGACGCGGTCGACCCCGAAACTCCGGCGCCGCCGCCCGACGCGACGCCCCAGGGCGGCCCCGAGGCCCTGCCCGGCACCGGCGACCGGCTCGGCCGCGACGGCGCGACCAGCCCCGACGCCGCGCCGGAAACCGGCCTCGACCCCTTCGCCACGCCGCGCGCGCCGGCCGAAGCGGACCGGCGCTATCTCGACGACGACGGGTTCAGGGCGCGCTTCGAGGGCCGCACCGTCTATTTGGCGCTCGGCCCGGATCATTACGGGGCCGAAGCGTACTACCCCGGCGACGAAACCACTTGGCTGCCGCGCGGCGGACGCTGCGAACGCGGGGTCTGGACCTATGCGGACCAGCTGTTCTGCTTCCGATACCCCGGGCGCGCGCCGTCCTGCTGGCGGGTTTTCGACGCCGACGGCGCGCTGTGGGCCGAGACCGAAGATCGGCTGCTCACGCTCCGGATCTATCGGATCGACCGGGTTCCCCTGCCCTGCGACGCGGACGTCGTCCGGTCGACGCCCCCGCGCGAGACCGCCCGACCCTCGTAAGCGCTCACCAGGCGCTTAAAGCGGGGCCGACGCGAAGGACCGCGAGACAGGCCGCCAGACAGGCCGTGAGACAGGCCGTGCGACTGGCGCGCGCCACTGCCGAACGCGGCAGTTCAGCGCCGCGGGCCCGAGCCCGGCGCTCGGCCGGCGCCGGCCTCAGCCGCCGGACGCGTCGCGCGTTTGCTTCGGCTCCAGCGGCGCCTCGGGCTCCAGCAGCGCCTCGGGCTCCAGCAGCCGCACCCGGTCGCCGAGCGCGACGCGGCCTCCGACCGTCACGCGCGCCAGCACGCCGAACGTGTTCCGGCCGAGCTGCGTCTTCAGCGCGGCCAGCGGCGAGACGTCGCGGCGGCCGGTGACGGGGTTCGCCGCCGTCGCCTGGCATCGGCCGACCGGTTCGATGATCTCGAGCCGCACGCTGTCGCCGACGGCGACGCGCCGGCCGACCCAGCCGAGCTCGGCGTCCGGGGCCAGCGGGTCGTCCGCGTCGCCGTCAATCCACAGATTGCCCCGAAACCGGCGCGGATCGAGCGTCGCGCCCATGCGCTGCTCGAGCGCCCGCAGCGACGCCATGCTTTTGAGCGTCACCGCCTGGTCGGGCGCGTCGCTCAGCGAAACGCCGGGCGCGCGGACCACCCGGTGCGGCCCCGGACGGACGCGCGAGACCAAAGGTTCCAGCCAATCGGCCAACCGACCCCGGCCCGCCTCGCTCGACAAGTCGACCTCGATCGCGAGGCCGTCGGGGCCCTGCGCCTGAAATCGCGCGGTTTCCGGCTCGTAGCGGACCTCGAGCGCGGCCAGCGCCGGGATGTGGGTGACCCGCAAAAAGTTTTCGCAGGCGGCCCAAGCGGGGTTCTCCGGGTCGAACGCGCTGTCGCCATGGGTCACGGCGAAGGCGCGGTCGTGGGGCATCGCCGCGCCAGGGCTGAGAACGGCGCTGTCGAGCCCCTCGCTGCCCAGGCTTTTCACGGGGTGACGGAACAGGCGGGTGAGCTTCATGGGCTTGTCGATCCGCGCTTAATCGAGATCGCGCGCCAGGCGAAATCCGACGAAATAGGCGCGGTATTCGCGACGATAGGGCTGCCGATAGGCCGCGCGCAAGGCGACGGGGGCGTTGTCCCACGACCCGCCGCGGATCGGGGCGGCCGCGCAGTCGCCGTCGCGTCGGGGCGCCCCGTCGCTCGGCGCGCCGGCGGGCGTTCCGCCCCAGCAATCGGCCGTCCATTCATACAGGTTGCCGACCAGATCGTGCAGACCGAAGGCGTTCGGCGCGAAGGCGCCCGTGGGCGCGCTGAAGAGGTGCCCGTCGGCGCACCCGGCGACGCGCCATCCGGGGAACCGCGCCGCCGCCGTCTGGTCGGCGCCGTTGGCGAAGCCGCAGATCCCCTCGGCGGTCGGTCCCCAGGGATAAGCGGTCGCGGCCCCGGCCCGCGCGGCGTATTCGAACTCGGCTTCGCTCGGCAAGCGATAGCGCGCGCCCGAGACGCGGCGGTTCAGCCAGTCGGCGTAGGCCTGAGCGTCGTCCCAGCTGACGCAAGACACCGGATGCGCGTCGGTCTGCGGATAGCCGGGCGCGCGCCAATCCGCCGCGTCGCTCCAGTCGAACCCGGCCTCGCCCAGATAGGCGAAGCAGCGCGCGGTCGCGCGGCCGGTCTCGGCGACGAAGCGCGCATAGGCCCCGCGCGTGGTCTCGACCCGCGCCAGGGCGAAGGCGGCGAGCGAAATCTCGGCGACCGGCCCCTCGTTCGGCTCGCGCCCGGGCTCGTTCGGCGGCGAGCCCATGCGCAGGCGTCCCGCCGGCAGCGTCACCATTTCGGGGCAGACGTCGCACTCTTTGAAGATCGCCCCCGGTCGACGCGGCGGCCCGTCGGCCTCGGCTTCGGCGCCGCTCGAGCCGGGATCGGCGCAGCCCAAGGCCGCGATCTCGTTCTCGGCGAAGGCGACGAAGGGGCTGTTCGGACAGGCGGCCGTGAACGCCCGGTAGGCGCCGCAGCTCTTGCGGCTCTCGGCGATCGCCCAGGCCCGGTCGGCTTCGGCCTCGGAGCAGCCGCCGGCCGTCGGCCGCGCCGGGGCGCTCGGACAGGCGACGACCATCTCGGCCAGACAGTCGCGATAGCGCGCGAACCCGTCGGCGCAGCCCGCCGACACCGCGCCCGCGCCGAGCCGCCGGCAGGCGGGGCTGAGGAGCGCCCCGCACCGGGCGGCCGGATCCGCGCAAAACTCGGCGCTCGCCGCGCCCGACGGCTCGGCCAGGGCCGCCCCCGCCGCCGTCAAGCTCGCCAGCCCTAACACGGCCGTCGCCGCGCGAAGCAGTGTGCGCCGCATCGTTCAGTCCCCCTCTGTCGTCTCCCCCCGCGGAACGCGGGCTCAGTCGCGGATCGGCTCGGCCGCCGGACGCGCCGCGACGCTCAGCGCCAAGTCGCGCGGCGCCGGTCCGCGGCGAAACAGGGCGTGGCGCGCCCGCGTCAGCGCATCGACCCCGGGCCGGTCCAGCGCCGTCACGTCCAGCCCCTCGGCGCGCAGCGCGGCGACGCAGGCGCGCAGCGCCTGGTCGGCGACGAGGTGCGGCGCCGGCGCGCCCCGCCGCCGCGCCGCCTCGAAATGGGCGCGCGGCCGCACGGTGATCAGCGCCGAAGCGCCCAACCCGCGGATCAGCCGCGCCGCCTCGGGCCCGATCGCGCATTCGTGGCCGCCGATGTCGATCTTGACCACCGCCCCGGAGCGGCTGCCCAGCCGACGCGCGCGGGCGATCACGCCCTCGGCCGACAGCGTCGGCGCGGCGAGCGCCAAGCCCGAGACGTCCGGCAGCGCCGAGGTCTTCGAGGCGCCGAAGCGCTGGGCGTGCGGATAAAGCGTCAGCCGCTGCGCCCCCTGGTCGAAGGCGGCGGCCGCAACGGCGACCCGCTCGGCGAGGTCCGGATTAGCGGCGAGGTTGTCGAGGAGCTGTCCGCGCGCCGCCGGATCCGGCTCGATCGCCAAGGTCTTGGCCCCGCGCCCCGCCGCGAACAACGTGACCGCGCCGACCCACGCGCCGATATCGACAAGCAGCGGCGCGGGCCCGGCGGCCGCCAATTCCCGCTCGAGCCACGCGAAGGTCTCGGGCTCCCAAGCGCCGCTTGCGACCCGATCCCAATAGCGCCGCGCGCCCGGATCGCCGGCCGAGACGGTCAGGGCCACCGGCCCGATCGACACCCGCGCCCAATCCGACGCGTCGACCGGTCCGCGCCGCGGCCACGGTTTCGGGGCCGCGCGGCGCTGCGCCCGACGGGCCTGCGCGTAGCGACGAAGGCGCGCCGACCACATGTCAACGCGCTCCCGCCGCCGCGGCGCCGCCGGCGGTTTCGTACCGCTCGCCGACCGGGATCTCGACGCTGAGCCGGTTCTCCGGCGGCGACAACGGGACCGTTCGGGCCGGATCATAGGCGCTGTCGGGATTGTAGGCGTAGTTGAAATCGAGCAGCAGACGCCCGTCGGCGTCTTCGCCGAGATCGGCCCCGCGGGCGCCGTCGATCAGGCGTCGTCCGCCCGGATACCCGCCCCGGCCGTCGCCGCGATCGCGAAACGGCAGGAACAGACCGCCGCCATAGCCCTCGATCCAGAACAGCGTCAGTTCGGCGCCCAGCCGGCCGGCCAGACCGCGCGTCACGGCGATGGGCCGAAACCGCGGCGTGTCGGGGCTGTCGTCGCCGCCCGCGCCGCGCGACCGCGCCGACCCGATCGGCGCCACGTCCACCGTCAGACGCCAGGTCGGGTCGTAAGGCGCGAACAAAGAAGCGCGGCGCCCGGCCCGTTCGGCGGGAGGCACCGGAGAGGCGGGATGCGTCCGCAGCAACGCGTCGCGCCCCTCGCGCCACCGCCGCCAGGGCGCGCTCGGATCGGTTTCGCGGGCCTGGGCGGCCCTCGCCTCGGCGTACAGGGCCGAAATCCGCCGCCGCCAGCCCGCCGCCGCCACCGCGGCGCCGGCGTCGAGAAGAGCCGAGCTTCGGGATGACGCCGTCTCGCGGCTCATGAAACCTCCTGCGCTGGGCGGGCTCTGCGACGGCGCGCCGCTCCGCGCGCCCCGTTCAGCTATCCTTCCGACGGGCCCGCTGCAACCGCCCCTTCCGCGCGCCGGGACCCTTCCAAGAAACCAATCGGAAATCTGGCTTTTTA
This sequence comes from uncultured Neomegalonema sp., assembly GCA_964491865.1. GTDB lineage: Bacteria > Pseudomonadota > Alphaproteobacteria > Rhodobacterales > Rhodobacteraceae > JBCBRF01. The sequence continues at coordinate 7,056 of CAZBIG010000094.1, forward strand.
CAACTCCATAATATTTTAGACTTAGATATTCTATCAACGGTCGGTCCGGCATTTTTTAGACAACCGGAGCGTTAGTATGATTTTTCGCGCTTTTACTCTGCTGCTCGGCGCGGCGCTTTGGTGCGCCGCCGCCCAACCGGAAGCGCGCGCGCGGACGCTGACGATCATCGACCGCACCGGCGACCCGGAAACGACGCGCACCCTCGACCGCGCCGCGCTCGACGCTCTGACCCAAGCGCGTCTGACGACGCGGACGCCGTGGGACGACGCGCCGACGCTGTTCGAAGGCCCGAGCGGGGCGGCGATCGCGGCGCTCGCCGAAGGCCCTTGCGCCACGGTCGAGGCCCGCGCCCTCAACGACTTCGTCATGGAGATCCCGTTCGCCGACTTCGCCGAGAACCGCTTGATCGTGGCGACGCGCCGGGCCGGAGAGCCGATGCCCATCCGCGAAAAGGGACCGTTCTGGATCATGTACGACTTCGACGGCGCCACGGCTGTCGAATTCGAGCTGTGGGGCTCGCGATCGGTGTGGCAGCTTCAGACGCTGGTTTTCAAACCCTGAGCCTCGGCGCTCTGAACGCCGGGAGGGCGCGCCATGTGTTCGAGACGACTGCTGCGATCACGCGCGACCCTGGTCGGCGCCCTGGTCGGCGCCCTGGTCGTCCTGGCTCCGCTGGCGCTGATGGCGATCGCGTTCGAGACGGTCTCGAGCGGCGAGCGCGAGAGCAAGCGCGAGCGCGCCTTGTCGATCATGCGCGGGCGCATCGACGTCGAGCGGTTCATGAACGCGGTGGAGCGCGCCCTGCGCGACCCGCCGCTGCCGCCCGCGCGCCTGACGCTGAAATACGAGATCTTTGTCGGACGGGTCGGCGACATCGGCTATCTGCTGCGCCAGGACGCGGACGCGCAGGCGGCCGGCCTGCAGCAAGACGTCGATCGGCTGAACGCGCTGATCGCCGAGCTCGATCCGATCATGACCGCCGACGGCGTCTCGGCCCGCGCCCGCGCCCAGGCGGTCTATCCCCGCGTGCAGGAGGCGTTCGCCCTGTTCACCCGGCTGGAGGGCGAGGCGCTGCGCGCCTCGAGCGCGGCCCATGTGCGGCAGCTCGAGCGGATCCAGGACGCCGTCACCATGGCGCTGTTCAGCGCGCTGGTCGCGCTGCTGACCCTGTTGGCGCTCTGGCAAGTGAGCCGGCGCGGCGCTCAGGCGCTGCGCGCGCAGATCGAGCACCGGCAGCAGTTCCTGGCCCATCTCAGCCATGAATTCCGCACGCCGCTGAACGCGATCCAGGGCTTCGCCGAGCTGATGAGCTACGACTTCGACGCCCTGTCGGACGCTAAGAAGCTCGAATATCTCGACGACATCCGCGCGTCGGCCGCCGCCCTCGACGAGCTGACGCGCTCGGCGCTGGATCTGTCGCGCATCGACGCGGGCCGGATGGACGTCTCGCCCCAGGCGGAGGAGGCGGCGAAGCTGGCCTCGGGCGCGGCGCGGCTGTTGTCGCATCAGGCGGCGCACAAGGGCGTCGCGCTGACCCTCGACGTCGACCCGGCGCTGCGCGTCATGGTCGACCCCGCGCTCATGACGCGCGCGGCGACCAATCTAATGTCGAACGCGATCAAATATTCGAAACGCGGCGGCGTGGTCGCCGTGAGCTTCCGGGACGGCCGGCTCACCGTGCGCGACCATGGCTGCGGCATCCCCGAGGCCGAGCAGGGCTTGGTTTGGGAGATCTATCGTCGATCGAGCCTGACCCGCGGCGACGGCCAGGGCTTCGGGTTGGGCTTGCCGTTGGTCAAAGCGGTCGCGCAGCTGCATGGCGGGACGGCCGAATTGACCAGCGCCGTCGGCGTCGGCACCCGGGTCAGCCTGGTTCTGCCGCCCGACCGCTGGTGGCGCGCGCCCGAAGACGCGGCGACGTCGACGCCGTCCGCGCCCCCCGCTGCGGACCCGGCGCCGGCCCTGGACTCGGCCCCGGCCCCGGACCCGGCCGCCGCCGCGCAGCCTGCCGCCGCGCC
>CAZBIG010000095.1:0-9008 GCA_964491865.1 uncultured Neomegalonema sp.
GAACCGGCGTACACGGATTTGCAGTCCGCTGCGTAACCACTCCGCCACGTCGCCACGGGCGCGGCGCCGCTGCGCCGTCGAAGGCAGTGCTCGTACGCCGCCCGGCCGGGGCTGTCCAGCCTCTTCCGAACGCCCCCCTTGACCCCGGCCCGCCCCGTCGCCATGCCTCGGGCGTCGGACGGTCGGACGGCTGCGCCGGCGGGGTTTCAGGGCCCGGCGGGTGAGGAAAGTCCGGGCTCCACGGAGACGCGGCGGCGGGTAACGCCCGCCGAGGGCAGGGGAGGGGCGCGCCTCGACCCGAACCTCAGGGAAAGCGCCACAGAAATGAAACCGCCCGGGGTCCGCCCCGGGTAAGGGTGAAACGGTGCGGTAAGAGCGCACCGCGCCCCTGGCGACAGGGGCGGCACGGCAAGCCCCGCCGGGAGCAAGGTCGAATAGGGACGGCGGTCGGGCAACCGACAGGGGAGGTCTTCGCCCCGCCGTCCGGGTGGACTGCGAGAAGCGTCGGGCGACCGGCGCTCCAGACGAATGGCCGTCGATCGCGGCGCGGTCCGAGCAAGGGCCGCGCGGCGTGAACAGAACCCGGCTTACAGACCGTCCGACGCCTCTCTCAGGCGCCCGCGGCGCGGGTCGCTCCGCCGCGTGAGGCGCTTGACCGGCGCGCGTCCTCAGCGCGGTCCGGCGCGTCTCAGCAGGCGGTCGAGCTGATCCAAAAAGCGGCCGCGGTCCGCCTTCGAGAAGGGTTTCGCGCCGCCGCCGGCGCTGAGCGGGTTCGCGGCCCGCAGGTCGGCGGCGAGGTCTCGGAGGGCGAGCGCCGCCCCGATGTTGGCGGCGTCGAGCGGCTCGCCCGTCGGCTTCAGCGCCCGCGCGCCCGCCGCGACGCAGCGCGCCGCGAGCGGCACGTCGGCGGTGACGCAAACGTCGCCCGGCTTGATCCGCTCGGCGATCCACCGGTCCGCGGCGTCCGGGCCCTCCGGCGTCGCGACCACGGCCACGAGCGGATGCGGATGGGGGCGCACGCCGCCGTTCGCCACCATGACCACCGGCGCCGCGAAGCGCTCGGCGACGCGCACCGTCTCTTCGCGCACCGGGCAGGCGTCGGCGTCGACATAGATGGTCGGCGGGCCGTCGGCGGCGCCGTCGCGCGGACCGCTCACCCGAAGCTCCGGATCGCGGCGGCCAGGCGGTCCACGCCTTGCGCCATCCGCTCGGGCCCGTTCGCGGTGAAGTTCAGGCGCAGTTGCGCGCTGACCGCGCCGGGGGGATAGCAGGCGTGTCCCGGCACGAAGCCGACGCCCCGCTCGAGCGCCCGGTCGAGCAGGACGCGGGCGTCGATCCCGGCCGCCAGGGTCGCCCAGAGGAACATGCCCCCGTCGGGCTCGGCGAACGACGCCGCGTCGCCGAGCGCGGCCCGCAACCGCGCGACCATCGCGGCGGCGCGTTCGCGGTAAATCGCCCGCACGGCCGCGGCGTTCGCCTCCTCGACCCCGTTCGCCGCCAGGCGCAGCGCGATCGCCTGCACCAGGTTCGAGCTGTGCAGATCGGCGCCTTGCTTGATCAAGGTCAGCCGCTCGATCACCTCCGGCGCCGCGCAGACCCAGCCGAGCCTGAGGCCGGGCGCCAGCGATTTCGAGATCGAGCCGAGATAAATGACGCGCCCGCGATAGGGGCCGGCGCCGGTCCGGTCGGCGTCGAGCGCGATCAGGCTCGGCTCTTCGACCTCGTCGAACCGCAGATCCCGATAGGGATCGTCTTCGATGATCGGCGCGTCGGCGGCGCGCGCGTCCTCGAGCAGCCGCTCGCGCTCGGCCAGCGGCCAGCGGCGCCCGGTCGGGTTCTCGAAATTCGGCAGACCATAGGCGAAGGCGATCGCGCCCGCGCCCGCCGCGCGCAGGGCGTCGAGACCGCAATAGGCGGGCTCGAGCGGGTGCCAGGCGGCGAGGCAGCCCGGATAGGTCGGAAAATCGCAGGCGACCCGGCCGCCGGGGTCGAGCAGCAGCCGCGCGGTCAGATCGAGGCCCTGCTGGGCTCCGGTCACGATCAGGATGTTCTCCGCCGTCGCGGGCGCGCCGCGCGCGCGCATGCGCTCGGCCAGAAAATCGCGCAGCGCCGGCGTCCCCATGGTCGCGCCGTACTGAAAGACCGCGTCGCCCTCCTCTCGGATCGCCGCCTCGGCCGCGTGCGCCACGGCGTCGCGGTCGAGCTTCGAGACGATCGGCACGCCGCCGGCGAAGGAGATCACTTCGGACTGCGCCGCGAGCGCCAGCAGATCGCGCAGCGCCGTGTCGCAGCGCGCGCTCCAGTCGACGAAGCGCCAGGCGGGGGGCGCCGCCGTCTCGACGGACGCGCGGGGCGCGTCCTCGGCGCTGGGGCGCCGCCGGTCGCGGGAAATCTCGGACATTTCGGCCTCCAAGCCTGTCGGGCGCGCCGCGGCGACGGGGCCCCGCCGGTCGCTCTTAGCAATCCGCAGCGCCGGTCGAAAGCGCCGCGGCGGATGGCGCTGATGGCGAGTGCGCCCAAGGAATCCCATTGAAACCCATCATTGCCCATGCTAGCCCAATTTCACCGCCGGAGATTGTTGGCCCTCTCCCCGGCGGCTCATGGTCGGCACGGGCGCGCGTCGAAGATCCGGGAAACGGACGCGGCGTTGAGGGACGCGCCCGGCCCGAACCCCCCGATTGAGGCGGGACAGGCGAGGAGGACGGCGTGGCGCGCCGTCCTCCGATCGCGCTGGCGCGGGGGCGGCGCGACCCGAGGGCGGCGGAAGGGGATCGCGTGGCGCCGCAGTTCCTCTCGACTTCGATCCACAAGATCGACCGCAAGGGGCGGGTCTCGGTGCCGGCGAGTTTTCGCGCGGCGCTGCAGGACGAGGCCTTCGCCGGCGTGGCGTTGGCTCCGCCATTGTCGGACCAGGCCTGCGTCGAGGGCTCGGGGCGCAGTCGCGTCGAGCAGCTGGCCGAGGCGATCGCCGAGATGAACCCGCTTGATCCGAACACCGACGCGCTGGCGATGGCGGTGCTGGCGCCGGTGCAGATGGCCCCGTTCGACGCCGAGGGTCGGATCGTGCTGCCCGCCTCGGCGATCGAGCGGGCCGGATTGACGGAGAGGGCGCTGTTCGCCGGTCTGGGGCGGAAATTTCAGATCTGGGCCCCCGAGGCGTTCGAGGCGGCGCAGGCGGCGACGCGCGAGCGGGCGCGCGCCGCGGCGGCGCAGCTCAGCTGGTCGGGTCCGAAAACCGGCTGAGGGTCGGGGCGGCTGCGGGGGCGGCGCAGGGCTGCTAAGGCTCGGCCGTCGGCGCGCATCCGAGCGCGCTCGGGCTTCTCGCAGACCAAAGGGAGCGCGCGGTGAGCGACCAAAACCGATCCGTCGCGGACGACCGCGCCGCTTGGGCCGAGGCGCTGCGGGCGGCGGCCGGTCTGCACGCGCCGGTGCTGCTGGCCGAGACGCTGGCGGCTCTGGCGCCGCAGCGCGGCGGGGTTTTCTTGGACGGCACCTTCGGCGCGGGCGGCTATGCGCGGGCGCTGCTCGAGGGCGGCGCGGACCGGGTGATCGGGCTCGACCGCGACCCCGAGGCGGTCGCGCGGGCCGAGCGCTGGGCCCCGCTTTACGACGGCCGGCTGCGTCTGGCGACGGCGCGTTTTTCGACGCTCGACGCCGAGGCGGCCGAGCCCCTGGCCGGCGTGGCGCTCGATCTGGGCGTCTCTTCGATGCAGATCGACCAAGCCGAACGGGGCTTTTCGTTCATGCGCGACGGCCCGCTCGACATGCGCATGGGCGGCGCGGGGCCGAGCGCGGCGGAACTGGTCGCCGAGGCGGGCGAGGCGGCGTTGGCCGATCTGTTTCACCATCTGGGCGAGGAGCGGGCGGCCCGCCGCATCGCGCGGGCGGTGGTCGCCGCGCGCGCCGAGCGGCCGATCGCGACGACGCGCGCCCTGGCCGACATCGTCGAGCGCGTCAGCCCGCGGGCGAAGCCGGGCCAGCCGCATCCCGCGACGCGGGTGTTTCAGGCGCTGAGGATCGCGGTCAACGCCGAACTCGACGAGCTGGTCGCGGGGCTCGACGCGGCCGAGCGGGCGCTGGCGCCCGGCGGCGTGCTGGCGGTGGTGACCTTCCATTCGCTCGAAGACCGCATCGCCAAGCGTTTTTTCCAGGATCGCGCGGCGCGGGGGGGCGGCGGGTCGCGCCATGAACCTGACGTTAACCGCCCCGCGGCGACTTTCGAGCTCGTGACGAAAGGGGCCGTCGCGCCCGGGGCCGACGAAGTCGCGGCCAATCCGCGGGCGCGGTCGGCGAAATTGAGGGCGGGGCGGCGGACGACGGCCCCGGCGCGGCGCTCGGACCCGGCCGCGCTCGGGGCGCCGAGGCTCGAGCCGCCGCGGGCCGGGCGGTCGCGGTCGCGCCCGCGGCGTTCTTGAGGGGCGCGTTGAAGGGGATGGTTTCGGGGTGATCCGCATTCTCCATACGGCCTGCGCGGCCCTGCTGGTGGCCGTGGCGCTGATCGCCTACGGCAAGAAGCAGGAGGTGCGCGCGCTGCGCGCCGAGCGGGACGCGATGCTCGCCGAAAAGGTCGCCGCGCGCGCGGCCCTGGCGACGCTCGAGGCGGAATGGCGGCATTTGAACGATCCCGCAGAGCTGCGCCGGACGGCGGCGCGGCTGTTCGGCGGCGACGGCTTGCGCGACGCCGACGGCCGCCGGCTCGGGCCGCCGACGCCCGCGCAAACGCTGCCGCTCGGCCGCCTGGCGGCCGCCGGCGAGAGGAGGGTTCGGTGATCCGCGGGTTTGGCGGCGGGCGGCGTCCCGCGACCCCGAAACGCCCGCGCCGTCCGAAGCGCCCCTGGCGCGGCCGGTTGCTGCTGGTCGGCCTGGTGTACGCGGCCGCGATGTCGGCGGTGGCGGCGCGCTTCGGCGACCTCGCTTCCGGGCATGATCCCGCGTTCGCGGCGGAAACGGCGCGACAGGCGGCGCGCGCCCGAACGCCGGCGGCGGCGCTCGAGCGCCGGCCCGAGATCGTCGACCGCAACGGCGCTCCGCTGGCGGTGGGCGTGCGGGCCTACGAGCTCTATTACGACGCGTCGAAGGCGTTTTTCCCCGACGAGGCGGCCGAGGCGGCCGAGCGGCTGGCGGCGGCTTTGGGGCTCGACGCGGCGGACCTCGCGCGGCGGTTCGCGCGCGGCGGCCTGACGCTGGTCAAGCGGCCGGCGACGCCCCGAGAGGCGCAGGCGGCGCATGATCTCGGTCTGCCGGGGCTGTTCTTCACGCCGCGTATCGAGCGGGTGGCGGTCGGCGGGCCGGCCTTCGCCCATTTGATCGGCCATGTCGACATCGACGGGATCGGCCGATCGGGGCTCGAGGGCGCGCTCGAGCCGCGGCTGCGGGCGCGCGCCGAACCGGGCCCGCCGGTCGCGCTGACCGTCGACGCCCGGGCGCAGCGCCAGACCCGCGCCGCCCTGGCCGACGCGATGCGCGCCACCGGGGCTCGGGCCGCGGCGGCGGTGATCCTCGACGCCGACACCGGCGCCGTGCGCGCGTTGGTCTCGCTGCCCGATTTCGACCCGGCTCGGCCGCCGGCGCCCTCGGGCGCGCCGATCGCCGAGACCGCGCGGTACTCGCGGGCGGTCGCGGGGCTCTATGAGCTGGGCTCGACCTTTAAGATCTTCACCTGGGCGTTGGCGCTCGAGGCGGGGCATGCGGTCGAGGGCGAGAATTTCGACGCGCCGACGCCGTTTCGGGTCGGCGGGCATCTGGTGCGCGACGACCATCCGATCCGCGGCCCGGTCGATCTCGCCGGGGCCTTCGCCAAATCCTCAAACATCGTGGCCGCGAAACTGGCGCTGCGGGCGGGCCCCGAGCGGCACCGTCGGTTTCTGGAAAGCTTGGGCTTCGGCGGGGCCACGGCGCTCGAGCTGGTCGAGGCCGCCGGCGCGGCCCCGCTGTTCAGCGACCCCTGGAACCCGACCGCGTCGGCCACGGCGTCTTACGGGTACGGCGTGGCCGTGAGCCCGCTGCATCTGGCGGCCGCGACGGCCGCGGTGGTGAACGGGGGCTGGCGGGTGTCGCCGACGCTGCTCGAACCGGGACCCGAGGCGCTCGGGCGGCGCCCGCGGGTGTTGTCGCGCGACGCGTCGGCGACGATGCGCCGGCTGCTGCGCAAGGTGGTGGTCGAGGGCACCGGGAAGCGCGCCGAGGTTCCGGGGTTGGAGGTCGGCGGGAAGACCGGCACCGCCGACAAGCCCGATCTCGAGAACGGCGGATATCATAAGGACAAGGTGATCGCGACGTTCGCCGCGGCGTATCCGATGAGCCGCCCGCGCTTCGTGGTCGTCGCGATGCTCGACGAAGCCGAGACCCCGGACGGTCGGCGGTCTTCGGCGCTGACGGCGGCCCCGGCCGTGAAGGCGATCATCGAGCGGACCGCCCCGCTGCTCGGCGTCGCGCCCATGGTCGATCCGGCGCTCGGCTCCCCGCTCGAGACGGCGGAGGTGCCCGAGGGCGGCCCGGACTGATCGGCCGGGGCCGGCGCGCGACCGTTCGGATCATCGGTTGCGCGCCGCCGGTCGAGCGCTTAACCCTCGGCGCTGACGCCCATTTCGCCGAGGCGCGCGGCCTGACGCGCGCGCCGCCAACCAGGAGCGGCCATGCGCCTGTCGCGCTATTTTCTGCCCGTCCTGAAAGAGACCCCGTCCGAGGCGCAGATCGTCTCGCACCGGCTGATGCTGCGCGCCGGCATGATCCGTCAGGAGGCGGCGGGGATCTACGCGTGGCTGCCCCTCGGCTACCGGGTGCTGCGCAATATCGAGCGGATCGTGCATGAAGAGCAGGAGCGCGCCGGCGCTCTGCCGCTGCTGATGCCGACCATTCAGCCGGCGGACCTCTGGCGCGAGTCGGGTCGTTACGACGCGTACGGCCCGGAAATGTTGCGGATCCGGGACCGCCACGACCGCGACATGTTGTTCGGTCCGACAAACGAAGAGATGATCACCGATATTTTCCGTCGGTCGGTCAACTCGTATAAAGATCTGCCGAAGATCCTGTACCACATTCAATGGAAGTTTCGTGATGAGATCCGGCCGCGCTTCGGCGTAATGCGCGGTCGCGAGTTTTTAATGAAAGACGCGTATTCGTTTGATCTCGATCGCGAGGGCGCGATCCATTCTTATAACAAGATGTTGGTCGCCTATTTGCGGACTTTCGAGCGGTTGGGCCTGAAGGCGGCGCCGATGCGCGCCGACACCGGGCCGATCGGCGGAGATCTCAGCCACGAGTTCCTGGTCTTGGCGGACACCGGCGAATCGGAGGTGTTCCTCGACCGCGCCGTCATCGACCTGACCCTCGGCGATCGAGCGATCGACTATGAGGACCGCGCAGGGCTCGCCGCGCTGGTGGCGCAATGGACCGAACCTTACGCGCGCACCGACGAAACCCATGACGCGGCGCTGTTCGAGGCGGTGCCCGCCGAGCGCCGGGTCGTCGCGCGCGGCATCGAGGTCGGTCACATCTTTAATTTCGGCACGAAGTACTCCGAACCGATGAAGGCGACAGTCGCGGGGCCCGACGGCGGCCCTGTTCCGGTCGAAATGGGCTCGTACGGCGTCGGGGTGTCCCGGTTGGTGGGCGCGACGATCGAGGCGCGGCACGACGAGGCGGGCCCGATCTGGCCGGCGAGCGTCGCCCCCTTCGGCGTGGCGATCGTCAATCTGAAGCAGGGCGACGCCGCTGCTGACGCGGCGTGCGAAAGTCTTTACGAAGCGTTCACCACCGCCGGCGTAGAGCCGCTGTACGACGATCGAGACGAGCGCGCCGGCGCCAAGTTCGCCACGATGGATCTGGTGGGCGCGCCGTGGCGGATCACGGTCGGGCCGCGCGGGTTGGCGTCCGGCGTGGTCGAGGCGACGGCCCGCGAGACGGGCGAGATGGTCGAGATCGCGCCGGAAAGCGCCATCTCGCACGTGGTGGATCGGTTGAAGGCCGCCGGACGCTGACGACGGCGCGGCGAAGGCGCCGGCCGGACGGCGCGGATCGGCGGGGCCGGCGCCGCCGCGCGAGCGCGATCGGAACGTCCGGTCGCCCTTCGCGCGGCGCGCCCGAGCACGGAGCGCGATGTTGGGCGAGTACGACGACTTTTCCCGCCGGCGGCGCGGCGCGGCCGGCGACGCGGCGGCGGCGGACGGCCTTGTCGAGCGCGACCTGTCGACGACCGAGCGGCTCGAGCGGCTGCGCGACGGGCTGCGGCGCGGGCTGCGGGCGCCCTCCGACGCGCGGCGGGCCACGGCCCCGGGGTCGGTGCGCTCGACCCGCGCCGTCGACGTCGAGGCGCTGCGGAGCCGTCCGATCGAGGACGACGGGCCGTCGCGCGTCGCGCGTCCGCGGCGCGAAAGCTTAGGGCTCGACGACGTCGACGCGCGTCTCGCGGGGCCGTGGGCGCGCGCGGCGCGCGTGGACCGCGCCGCCGACGTCGAGACCTGGATCCAGGCGGAGGCGCCGGCCCGCGCGGTCGACGCGCCCGATCGCGGCGCGCGCGCGCCCAGTTTCGAGGCGCCCGAGGCGCAAGACCCCTCGCTGGTGCGCACCATGCTGGCGTCGCTCGGCTCGGACGACGCCCGCGCCGACGCCTCTCGCGTCGATCGGGGCCGCGTCGACGACCGCCGCTTCGACGAGGCCCGCTTCGATAAGGACCGCTTCGACGAGGACCGTTTCGACAAGGACCGCTTCGACGACCGCCGCGGGGCGCGCGGGGCGCGCGCGCTCGACCGCGGCTGGCCCGAAGCCGAGGTTGATTTCGGGGACGACGCAGGCGTCGCGGCCGACCGTTACGGCCCGAGCCCTGAGGCGGCTTTCGGCGCCTCGGGCTTCGGCGCGTCCCCTTACGCCGAGCCCCGCGCCGACACCGACGTCGAGGACGGGCCGGAAGACGATCCCTGGGACAGAAGCGCGGCCAGAGGCGCAGACAGGCGCTCAGACAGGGGCGCCGACGCGCCGGCGCGCCCGGGGGCGGGCCCGGGGGCGGGCCC